>DEZY01000039.1:4269-8933 GCA_002365735.1 Actinobacteria bacterium UBA3120 | reverse complement strand
CAAACCACGCGTTTACGCGAAGACGCTCGCTCGATTATCAAGGCCGCGGTCAACGGCGACAACGACACCGCGATAATTTTCTGCGGCTCCGGATCCACCGCAACAATCAACAAGCTCATTGGGATCATGAATCTTCGCCTGCCCGCAGACCTTGACGCGAAATATCATCTCTTAGACCAGATACCTGCCCACGAACGACCAGTGGTTTTTATCGGCCCGTTTGAGCACCACAGCAATGAACTTCCTTGGCGGGAATCAATCGCAGATGTTGTCACCATCCATGAAGATGCAAACGGGCAGATCGACACTACCCAGCTTGAAGCAGAACTCATTGCCTACCAGGACCGCCCGCTTCGGATCGCGTCCTTTAGCGCAGCGAGCAATGTCACAGGAATCATTACTGACACCCACGCTGTGACTCAACTGATTCACCAATACGGGGCATTAGCTTTCTGGGATTTTGCGGCTGCAGCCCCCTATGTGGATATTGAGATGAACCCACGATGCGATACACACCCAACGGCGTACAAGGACGCGATTTTCCTTTCGCCCCACAAATTTATTGGCGGACCCGGAACACCTGGAGTGCTCATTGTTCGCAAAGAGCTCCTGCGAAATACCGTTCCAGAAATTGTCGGAGGCGGAACAGTCGCTTACGTCAACCAGCTTGAGCACATGTATCTCGACGATGTGGAACACCGCGAAGAGGGCGGAACACCAGCCATTATCGAGTCCATCCGCGCCGGACTCGTTTTCCAACTCAAGGAAGCAGTTGGCGTTGAAGTAATTCGGGCACACGAGCACGACCTAGTTCGTCGAGCAATTTCGAGCTGGGATCCACACCCCAATATTCAAATTCTCGGCAATCTTGACGCCGACCGCCTCAGCATTGTCTCGTTTGTGATTAAGCACCCTGAAGGTAAATACCTCCATCACAATTTCGTAGTCGCCGTTCTCAACGACCTGTTCGGTATTCAATCCCGAGGCGGATGCAGTTGCGCTGGGCCCTACGGGCACCGACTATTGGGAATCGATTTGGATACCTCACATGAGTACGAGCGCGAAATTAGCCATGGCTGCGAGGGTATTAAGCCTGGCTGGGTCCGCGTGAACTTTAACTACTTCATTTCCGAACCCGTATTTGAATACATTGTCAAAGCGGTCCGTTTAATCGCTGATCATGGTTGGGCGTTGCTCCCCCAGTATCGATTCGACGCGCTGTCCGGTCGGTGGAACCATCGCGACGGTGCCGTTGAGCCTCCCCTGCGGCTTTCCATGTTGAACTACAACGAATCTGGTGAACTGACCTACCCCGTTCACCAAGACATTGCACCTGAGAGCGCCCTTGCCGATTACTTGGACACGGCGCACGAGCTCCTGCACGCCTTGCCTGCACCGGAACTGATGTCTGGTGAGAGCGGCTACAGCAAAGACTTCGACCACCTGAGATGGTTTGATTTACCCGTTACTTAATTCGGATCTTGAAGGGTGCGGACACTCCGGCGCCAACCCCTGACTTGGGTTTCGCGAAAACACGAAAAGTGTATTTACCTTTCTTGAATTTGGCTTTCTTCTTAATCACAATTCGACCGCTTGCTTTTGTTTTGGCCGCAGTGACTTTTTTCCATTTGTCGCCTCTTTTAACCTGCAAAACAACCTTCTGCCCTGCCACGCCCGGCCCCACAACTGTGACTACCTTCATTTTTTTCCCACGCTTAACCTTTGTGGTTTTAGCTCTCGCGGTAACGGTTGCTGACACGGCCATGGGGAACTCGGCCGAAACGACTTCCGGCGTCGTGTCTGTCGCGCGAACCACAATGCGGAAAGTTGAACCCACATCAATCGAGAAAGGAATGCCCACGGCGCCGTCCGCACCCGTTACTCCCGATGCAACGTCAACCCAGGTACCAGAATCTGATCGTTGCAAGACCGCCGTTGCGTTAACAATCGGGGCATCGTTGTAAGAAGCAGAAGTGGTCAAAGCGGCTGGCTGACCGAATACCACTGACGGAGGAGCTTCAACCCTCACTTCAGGGACCACGGGAGCAAGGGACTGCGCATAGCCGCGAATCAAGGGCCACTGGTCTGGGTTATCCCCGCCGACCGTCCAGTAGGCGGCTGCGTTGATCCCAAATTCCCCAACAAGTTGGGTTCTGGCCAAAACACCCTCGGAGCCTAAAAACCAGATAATCTTGTTGGCGGTACATGATTGCACGGCACCATTGGAGTCTGTCCAATTTACCGTTTTGTTGTAACGAAAGAAATATTCCTTGTTTGTGTCATCCCATTGGGCTGCGCCACCCTGCTTGGCAATAAATGCGGGGATATCGGCCTCGGTCATTGAGCCCCGTGCGATGAGTGATTTGTAGGCCGACTTCTCGGCACCGCTACTGGAACTACGGGGGCAAGTTCCCGTGAGGTTGTACGCCCCTCCCGATTTTTTCTCGCTCCAGAAGCGACCGTAAGTGGGAACACCGATCTGGACCTTGGCCGGATCTATCACCGAAGCGGAGTACTGCACCATTGACCGAACCCAGTTATAAGGAGCAATTGGACCGGCAACCGAGTAGCTATAGTCATAAGCCATGATCCGAATTCGATCAACAAATGGTGCGATCCCGATCATGTTATAGACGTAGTAACCGGTGCGGGCGCTGCAGTTTCCACTCATGGAACATGGCGGTGGAATTGTCGCCGCCAATTGTTTACCTTGGGCATGTAAGGCTGTTCCTAATTCCTGAACGAAAGCGGTCCAGATGGGTTGGGTTGAATCCCAGCTAGAGCTTCCGTCAGAGAAAGCGAATTTTTCATAATCTAAATCAATTCCGTCATAGTTATTTGAAATAACGATATTGACAATGTCGGCAACATGGGCGCTCCTATTTGCCGGATCAGCCAGAAATTTGGCCATTGTTTTCGCTCCTGAAGCGTCAGCGATCGACGGAAGTACCGGGATCCCAGCTGCCCGCAGTTGGGCGAGTGCCCACGATGAGTTCGCTGCTGTATTTCCGTAGTTAGCATTGAAGTCGACTTTTATGCCACTACCGTTCTTAGTCGCTGAATACCAAAAAGGTGACACGTCAACGAATAGATCGCTATTTGCCGTGGCAGTAATAACCCCCTGGGGGTTGCTCTGGCTGGACATCCAGTAAGGAATCCAGCCGCTCACAATCCGGCTCGGCGGGCTATCAGCGAACGCCGGGGTGGCCAAACTCAGTGCGAAAAGAGGGGCAAGGGCAAAAGCGGTGGCACGCCATAAAAAGCGTGAACTTGGGGAAGGCACACTCCATTGTGCGCCATGACTCCGAATAGATCAAACCGACTTCTCGCACGGCGTGTCTACATCAGCATGCGTGAAACTTCTTGGGCGCTCCGGGCAATACGGGCGCCGAATTCCGTCTCGGAGAACTCGCGCGAAGAAATAATTCCAATACTCGCCTCAAGTCCGGTAATCCCCGTTAGTGGCACGGCCAACCCATGACTCCCGCCTTCTAAATTGGTAATCACCCAGGGCGGGTCAAGTGGTCGGCCAGCCGCAGTTCGAGCGGCCAAGATTGCGCGACCGCCTGCACTCGCTTCCAGTGGCGACCTAGTGCCAATCCGCATCGATACGTGCAGATCACTGCGATTGGGTTCCGAGACTAGGGCAACCAGCCCGTCATGTGAATCGGCAATCATCAGATAAGCCGTACAGCTCAGTGCCTCCGCGAGCATTCGAAGTGCCGGTCCTGAAGCTTCACGTACCAAGGGTTGAATGACGCGGGCCAGTGCTAATAGACCAAGCCCTAGTCGACACTTTCCATCGACTGACCTTCGCAGCAGCGAATGCGCCTCCAGAGTGACCACGAGCCGGTAGACCACGGTGCGTCCCACACCCAGTTTCTGGCTGAGTTCGGTGACACTTAAGCCTTCCGGGTGTTCGGCCAACACCTCTAGCACGCTCAATCCTCGATCAAGTGTTTGCGAGGTTTCCTTGGTCACAGCTCAACCTAACCATTGCCTGCGAGAAAAACAAAGTGCCCCTCAATGCAGAGGGGCACTTTGTTTCTCAAATTTATTAGGCGACCAGATCCTTGGTCCTACTGCGAACAATGAATGCCGCAATGATTTCGTAGATACCGATCATGATTAGCCAAATACCCACTACCCAGGCGAGGGTAGTCAAAGACAGAGCTGGCTGAACCAGAATTACGACGCCACCGACGAGCATGATGATTCCGAAGAAGATATTCCAACCGCGGCTTTCTTTGGAGTCAAAGCCCATGAACAAGCTGGCGAATCCACGGAAGAGGAAGGCAATACCGACGAAAATACCGAGCAGTTCGACAGCGTTATCTGCCGCACTGCGGATTGCAAAGATACCCAAAATCACCGAAAGCACACCGGTGATCAGCAGAAGCGCACGGGTTCCACCGGAGAGATCTGACCCGAATGACCGAACAATTTCAAAAATACCTGAAATGATCAAGTAGATCGCAAAAAGTACAGCGACGACTATGACTGTTTTATCCGGCCACGAGATGACGATTATTCCCACCACGAGACTGATAACTCCACCGAAAAGTAGTAGCCACCAGATGCGGCCGATGGATGCCAACATGCTTTCTTCGGCGTCCATTTCTAGTTGGGATGACATTTATTACCTCCCTATATGCGCCCTGGGG
>DEZY01000039.1:0-3974 GCA_002365735.1 Actinobacteria bacterium UBA3120 | reverse complement strand
TTGGCAAAGGACATCTCATGGGTCGCCATCACGATTGTTAATCCACCAGCGCGAAGTTCGCGCACAGAGTCAAGAACTTCTCCAACTAGCATCGGATCCAGCGCGGATGTGATCTCGTCGAACAGCATAATCTCGGGTTCCATCGCGAGTGCTCGCACGATTGCCACCCGCTGGGCTTGCCCTCCGGAAAGTCGATCAGGGTAGTCGAACGCCTTGGATTCCAGCCCAAATCGTGTGAGTAGCTCCATGGCCGCGGCCTTGGACTCTTTTTGTGACTTCTTCAGAACCCGGACTGGACCAAGTGTGATGTTGTCGAGCACTTTCATGTGCGGAAAAAGATTGTAGGACTGAAAGACAATTCCAATTCTACGACGAATCGCATCAAGATCGGCTTTAAATGCCGTGACATCAAGATCCCCATTAACCGTGATGCTGCCGGCATCAACGGTTTCCAATGCATTGATGCAACGGAGTAGCGTTGACTTTCCCGAACCGGACGCCCCGATCAATGCTGTAGCCGAATGTCGCGACACGTCCAGTGAGGTCCCCCGCAATACCGGATACCCATCAAATGCTTTCCATACCCCATCAACGCAAATATATGAATCCTGCTTGCTCACGCGACACCTCCCGCTCGCTTTTTGCGGGCCGAACGGGCCTGCATCGCATCAGCAAAGCGAGTCATGGGAATAGTGAGTGCAATAAAAATTAGGGCCGCTCCAACATAAGGGGTGTAATTAAAGTTCGAGGACGTGTCAATTTGAGCTCGGCGTAGCACCTCGATTGGTCCCAGCACGGCAACGAGGGCCGTATCCTTTTGTAGCGAGATGAAGTCGTTAAGAAGCGGTGGTGTCACGTTGCGCACTGCCTGTGGCAGCACTACAAAGCGATTATTTTGCAGTGATGAAAGCCCCAAGGACCGCGCGGCCATTGTTTGGCTGGGATGCACTGAACCAATCCCGGCGCGAAAGACTTCTGCTACGTAGGCCCCGTAGGACAGTACGAGGGCAGCCGTTCCCCAAAAAATCGCGTCACTGGGAACGCCGGTGAGCTGCAGTGCGGGCATACCAAAGCCCAAAAGAAAAATTACCAAAATAGTGGGGACTCCACGGAAAATATCAACGTAGAGAGTTGCCAGGACGCGAATTGGCAAAAAGATGGGCGACTTGACAGTGCGGGCGAGAGCGACCAGTAAGCCAATAATCAAAATTAGTGGCTCGGCGATTAAGAAGATCCGTACGTTCAGCCAGAAGGCTTGCAAAAGTCCCGGAAACGATTCGGCAAATTGGTCACCATTAAAAAACGTTTCTTGAACGGTGTCCCAGCCAGAACTGCGTCCCACGAGGAGGACAATTAAGGCCACAAACCCAAGCAGACTGGCGATGCCAATGAGCGCATCCTGTCGAGCTTTTTTTCGCGAACGCGCCTGGCGCAGAGGATCTACATAGACCGTTTCTGCGCCAGGAGCGGGATTGTTCACGTGTTAATCGAACCTAGCTACTTGGACTAGTTCCCTATTCCTTGAAGTACGGTGCTGAAGTCCCAGCCAACCACGCATCTTGGATCTCCTGGAGTTCACCGGAGTCCTTGAGGGTTGTGAGCGCTTTGTTCACGCAGTTGACAAGCGGATTGCCTTTTTGGAAGAGCAAACCGAATTCCTCGCCACCGGCTGATGCTTGGAACTGACCGACAATTTTGCTGTCATCGAATTCGGCGGCCGTTACGTAGTAGGCGGTGGGGAGATCGACAACGATTCCGTCAATCTGTCCGTTTTGCAATGCACTCTTAGCGTCATTGGTGTCGTTGAAAACATAGGGCTCATCCGTAGGTTGAACAACCTCGGTAACAAAGGAAAGGCTGGTAGTTCCCACCTGAGCACCCAACTTTGCGTCTTTGAGTTCAGTGATAGTTGTTGCACCGGCGATTGGTGAGTCGTTAAATGCAACTACTGCCTGATTCACCGTGTAGTAGCCATCAGAGAAATCGACTACCTCTGAACGCTCTGGCGTAATCGAGATTTGGTTTATGTCGAAGTCGAAGTTCTTCTCCCCTGGAGCATAGGAAGTATTGAACGGGACCACTTCCCACTTCACGTCCGTTGGTGCGAAGCCCAGCTGTGAACCAACAGCGTATGCAACTGCTGATTCAAAGCCTTCACCATTTGTGGGGTCATCATCTGAGAAATATGGAGGATATGCGGGAGTGTCAGTACCAATTGTCAGCATTCCCGGATTGATTGTTGTGAGGTTTTCATAAGCGCACTCATCTGTTGCAGCACTTTCCGAAGCGCTCTCTTCCACGGAAGTTTCAGCAGTGGTTGTTTCTGCTGCGGTGTCGTCGCTACTCGAAGAGCAAGCTGACAGTAAGAGTCCGGCAACGGCCAATGAGGCCACTGCGCCAAAACGAATTGATTTTCTCTGCATCTATGTTCAATCCCATCAAAGAACTAATTATGTGAAGGCACGCAGGTTAGCGCGGCTCAATTCTTCCACTTGGTGTGCAAGGATTCTTCGCAGCCCCTCTATTCCCCACCCTTGGGGAGTGACTTGTGGATTCTCTCGCACTCCGGGCAAATAGGGAATTTGGATGGGTCACGATTTGGGGACCATTTCTTACCGCACAGGGCCTTAACCGCTGACCCCGTAACGGCACTCTCCACGATTTTGTTTTTCTCAACGTAATGGGCAAATTTTTCGTGGTCGCCGTCATCGAAGTGTGATGTTCGTTCCTCAGTGAGAACACTGCCAAGCTCTTCGAGGTCGGGCGCTGCGAGTGGGGTATCTAGTGGTGTGCTCATGGACACACTGTACTTTCTCAGGAGTGAGCACGGACGTGCATCAAGAATTTGCAATTTCTTCTTATACCCCCTAGGGTATACACATGGCTACCGTTGAATTAACCGAATCCAGTTTCGCTGACACAATTAAGCAAAGCCCGATCGTCTTCGTGGACTTCTGGGCCCAATGGTGTGGGCCATGTCGCAGCTTCGCGCCAGTCTACGAAAAAGCTGCCCTCGCCAACACTGACATTGTTTTCGCCAAAGTAGACACCGAGGCCGAACAAGGGTTGGCGGGAAGCTTCGAAATTTCGTCCATTCCTACCTTGATGGCAATCCGTGACGGCGTAGTGCTTTATTCACAAGCTGGTGCGCTACCCCAAGAGGGTCTGGACAATTTGATTTCAGCTATTCGTGCCGTTGATATGGAACAGGTGCGCACAGAGATTGCCAAGGCAAGTGATGAAGCAACACAGGAATAATTGTCGGAAATAGGGACCAAAGTCCCGCCTAGAGCACCTTCCACCATGTCCTAACATTTAAGTTAAGAAGCGCAATGGGAGAAAGGACCCAGGACAATGCCACCGCAATCACTCGCACAGGTACCTCTAGATTCAAAATGGCACTGGCAAGAACTCGGCTTGTGCCGGGGCGCTGATCCTTTACTTTTCTTTCACACCCAGAACGAACGCGGGTCTTCCCGCTCTCGCCGTGACCAGTTAGCAAAAAGAGTGTGCGCCTCCTGTCCGGTCAGGCTGGAATGCGCGGATTACGCCATCCGAGCGCGGGAGCCATACGGCGTCTGGGGCGGCTTAAGCGAAGACGACCGCGAGGGGATCTTTCGCCAGATGGATCGGTCGAGGAACCCACGACTTACCAGTGTTCTGGGAACAGGTGTGGCAGCTGCAAAGGACTTTGTGGACGAGGCGATCTCCGAACAAGCCCTAGGAATCCACCAATCTTCAGCTCGCTAAGCCCTGCTCCTAGACTTGGGAAATGACTGCTGCGCTCACCCGTGAACACGTACGCTCCCTGGGCCTCACCGATCGAGACTTTCTGCGCGAACTAGATTTCACCGCAGCACAACTTAATTCCGTTCTCGACTTGGCCGTGCAGCTTAAGCAACTGCGCAAAGAGCACAACGAGCCAGAACTGCTCTTGCACAAGAATCTCGCGGCTATTTTTGAAAAAACTTCAA
>DEZY01000091.1 GCA_002365735.1 Actinobacteria bacterium UBA3120 | reverse complement strand
CGAGGCAACCTGCAAAACCCAGCGTGCTGCGCGGGAGGCCTCAGGGATTGCAACTGTGGCTCTGGCGGGCTACACCAACGCCGGCAAGTCAAGTGTGCTCAATGCACTGACTGGAGCCGGAGTACTTGTCCAGGATGCCTTGTTCGCCACCCTAGATCCCACTGTGCGAAAGATGAGGGCTCCTAGTGGCAAAGAGCTCACGATCGCTGACACCGTGGGTTTTGTGCGCCACTTGCCCCATGATCTTGTGGAAGCGTTCAGGTCCACTTTGACAGAGGTTCAGGAAGCGACCTTGATCGTTCACGTTGTTGATGGGTGTGATGAGGATCCCTTGGGGCAGATATCCGCGGTGCGGGAAGTGCTCAACGAAATTGGCGCAGGCGAGATCCCAGAATTGATTGCGATAAACAAGAGCGATATCGCCGATCCCATGGATATCGTGGCGATTCAGGGAGCCTTCCCTGAATCGATTGTTGTTAGTGCCCACACTGGGGCGGGCCTTGACGAACTTCTGGCGCGAATTGATACAGAACTGCCACAAACTCTGGTTGCTATTGATGTCACAATTCCTTACAGCCGTGGGGATCTAATTTCGCGGATTCACGAATCGGGCGAGCAAGTCAATATTGCTCACGTTGACACCGGGAGTGACGTGAGCGCGTTGGTGCCGGCAGCACTAGCAGCAGATATTGCGCGCCAAGGGTTTTTGCGTGCCGGTTGATATTGACGCACAAGAGCTATTGCAGAGGGCGGTAGAAAGTTTCCATGGCACGAAGCGTTCTGGCCAACAACAAATGGTGCAGACGATCGTTGACGGTCTGGTCGCCGGTGGGCATCGGATAATTCAAGCGGGAACCGGCACGGGCAAGTCTCTCGGCTATCTCGTGCCTGCTGCCGCGCACGCACTCAGTGAAGGAGGAGGCGCGGTTGTAGTTTCAACCGCGACGATTGCATTGCAACGTCAGCTGATGGAGAAAGACTTGCCGTCGCTAGCTCAGGCCATATTAGAAGAGTATGGCCTCACGCTGACCTACGCTGTACTTAAAGGGCGAAACAATTATGTCTGTCTACAAAAACTGCATTCAGCAATCCCCGATCCTGAAGGGGAGGCGCTTTTTGAGGTGAGTCGTGGGGCGCTTGGTGACCAAGCGGTTGCGGTACGAGCGTGGGCCAATGAAACCGATACTGGCGATAAAGACGATTTCGGTGACGACATCGACCCCCGTGTCTGGAGAAGCTTCTCTGTCAATCGGCGCGAATGTGTGGGTGAGTCACAGTGTGCGTTTGGCGAGGATTGCTTTACCGCGAAGCACAGACTGCAGGCCCAAGCGGCACATATTGTGGTAACCAATCACGCCCTGTTGGCGATCGACGTCGTTGAGGGTATCCCAATTCTGCCCGAACATGACATTGTCGTGATCGACGAAGGACACGAAATAGTTGATCGGGCAACGGGCGCGATCACGATTGAACTAAATGCCGCAGGAGTTGAGCGCGCCGTCTCACGGCTGGGATCACAGGTGAGTGATCGCACAATGGACCTGTTGGTGGATGCGCAGAAAGCATTTGAAGACGCATTACTGGGGGCATCAGATCCAACAAGCGGCCTGACCCGGTTGGCGTTGTTGGATCCGCAATTGCTCTTGGCGTTGATTCTGATCCGAGATTCGAGCCAAGCGGGGGTGACCGAAATGTCAACCCAAAAAGGTGAGGATCCAGATATCGCGGCGCGAAATCAACGAGCCCGCGGTGGGCTTGAGGAGCTGCATGATTTTGCCGGGGCCTTAATTTCCCAAGGAAACGACTCGGTGCTGTGGATTGATCACGATGGCAAGCCGCCCACTCTCCATAGCGCTCCGCTCAGTGTTGCCCACATTTTGCGAGACAAATTGTTTGCCGAAAAATTTGCGGTGGTCACGAGCGCAACGCTTACCACCAGCGGGAACTTTGATGCAATCACGCAATCACTGGGCCTGGGGGCGGATGCACGCACGGAAACAGTGGATGTCGGTTCCCCTTTTGACTACCCCAAGCAGGGGATTCTTTATGTTGCTGCGGACCTGCCACCTCCGGGGCGTGAGGGACTGGACATGGCCGCGCTAGACGCAATGGGCGAGCTGGTAGAAGCTTCCGGTGGGCGAACTTTGATCTTGTGCTCAAGTTGGCGTGCAGTGGAAAAAGCCGCTGAGTATTTGCGGGTCCGGTGCGATACGCCATTACATATTCAACGAAAGGGTGAGTCCGTTTCGTTGTTAGTTGACCGGTTCACCACCGAGATCGAGTCGACCTTAGTTGGCACGCTGTCACTATGGCAGGGGGTTGATATCCCGGGTGATTCGTGCATTCAAGTAATTATTGACCGAATTCCGTTTCCACGTCCCGATGACCCGGTGATGTCCGCCCGCTCGTCACGGGTCGATGAAGCTGGCGGTTCCGGATTTCGCTCGGTAACGCTGCCACGCGCTGGACTCTTGCTCGCCCAGGCATCTGGGCGCTTGATCCGCAGTGGACAGGACCGGGGTGTCGTGAGTGTGTTGGATTCGCGGTTGGCGAATTCAGGCTATGGGGGTAGTTTGCGTAAAAGTATGCCGCCCATGTGGTTTACGAAAGATAAGTCTGTGGCCATCCGTGCACTTGTTCGTTTACGGGCTGAATCTGATCAACGAGTTGCTGGGCAATAGATCAATCACAGCTTGCGAAGTACCGACACGACTTTGCCCAGGATTTGTGCGTGATCACCTAAAATTGGTGAAAACGCTGGATTATGGGGCATGAGCCACACGTGACCATCGCGTTGTGTGAAAGTTTTTACGGTCGCTTCGTCGTCGAGTAACGCGGCCACAATATCCCCGTTTTCACAGGTCGGCTGTTGACGAATAACGACCCAATCTCCATCGCAAATTGCCGCATCGACCATGGAGTCGCCCACGACTTTGAGGCTGAACAGTTCGCCTTCGCCTACTAGGTCTCGGGGGAGTGGGAAGGTGGCTTCGACAGATTGTTCGGCCAAAATTGGGCCACCGGCAGCAATGCGGCCGAGGACAGGAACATGTGCCAGCGTGTGGTCAGGGGGCGCTTGAACCTGTGGATCGTGATCCGTTGCTACAGGGGCGAGCACAAGCGCCCTTGGGCGATTTGGATCAATGCGTAGGTACCCGGCTCGTTGAAGGTTTTTCAATTGGTGCGCCACCGAACTTGGACTATTAAGACCTACCGAGTCGCCGATTTCGCGGACACTTGGCGGGTATCCGCGCTCCTGGGTGGTGATTCGAATCATGTCCAAAATTGCTCGTTGTCGATCGGTGAGTTCGCTGCGGGCTGGGTCATGGAGGTGCCTGATCACGGAGGTGGCACCGTCATTCTGAGGTTTTTGGATCCGGCCGGCCATTGCGACTCCCGTCAAATTGCGGTTGTTGTGCCAAGGACTCACCGGAACGGATGCAGATGTCAGTCCCTTCTGGTGAACTCAGGTTAGCTCAAAACGCGACACGAATCAAACATATGTTCGAAATGTATTAGTCGTGTCGCGTTTCAGGTGCTATAAATCGTACACCTGTTCGAAATAATGAAAGGCTTCCCCATGAATACGCTAGATCCGACACCCGTTTCGATTGTCCTCACAACCCGAGGACGAGTAGTGCTAGGAATTGTTGTGACGTGTGCAGTTCTGTTTATGTGGGTCTTTTTCGGTAGTGGTACCGCCGATGCCGCTTCCGAATCAAATGAACCCGCTACCGAGGTGGTGGTCGTCCAGCCGGGTGAGAGCCTCTGGTCGATTTCCCAGAGTCTCAACCCTGGAGCTGATCCGCGGTCCCAGATCATGGGAATCCGGGAAATCAATGGGATTGGGGCCGAGCACGTATTTCCGGGCCAATCGTTGATTATCCCCATTTCAGGCTAGGCACTTGTCCGGCTTAGGGTGACGGCATGAAGTTGCGCACAAGAAAAGCTGGCGTGGGTGTGGTCCTGGGGTGCCTGTTGGCTGCTGGCTCGATGAGCCCGCCGCTTGGGGCAGCCCAGTCTGATCCCAGTTGGCGAACGGGGGGTGACTCGCGAGCATGTAGTGCGCCTATTTCGTTTGACAAAGTAAGCCCGCGGGCCCCGGGGGTGGGTAGAAGAGTCCTGGTCATCGGTGATTCGATCACCAGAAATTCACGCACGATCCTCACCAAAGCGTTAAGAAAGTCAGGCTGGAATCCCACGATCAGGTGCTTTGGGGGTAAGCGACTCGATTGGGGGATGTCGCAGATCCGCGACCAGCGCAGATGGAAGGGATTGCCCGAAACCGTGATAATAGCGTTGGGTACCAACGACATGAGGTGGATCGATAAGGCCACCACGAAAGCACGCATCGGCAAAATTTTGGACCAGCTGGGTCCGAAACGTTTAGTGCTGTGGATAAATCTTTATGGAAACAATGGTGACCGCTTCAGTAAATCTAAGCAGGCGTGGTTCAACAAGACACTCGACAAAGCTGCCTCTGGGCGCCCGAACGTGCATGTGTTGCCGTGGGCCTCACGCGCAAAAGCGGCAGATTTCCTTATGTCTGGCCCGATTCACTATACGTATAAAGGCCGGGTTCTGCGAACGAAACTCACTGTTTCTTACCTGAATCGGCTATTTGAGGAGACTCCTCCCGGCATTTAGCAACACGCCGGGCCAAATAGGTTGCATAACTCGTGCGGATACATTAAGTTCAGACCCCTAGATGTAGTAGTAAGACCTAGGCGCTTTGTCCACAGGTTGTGGTTTACAGGTTGTGGTTTAAGTGCACAGGTTGGTCGCAGATCATCCACAAGTAGTCCCCAGGGTGGTCGAACTAGTGTTTCGGGTGTTACGCAAGGGGACAAGGGTTCCGGTGTTGCTGTTGTGATTGGACCAGGAGAGGGGTCATTGCATGAAGTGTCCATTTTGCCGCCAAGAAGACTCACGGGTCGTTGATTCGCGCACGGTTGATGAAGGTTTGGCAATCCGTCGGCGTCGTGAGTGTGGGCACTGTGGGCGACGATTCACAACAGCGGAAGTTGCCGCCCTAGCTGTAGTAAAGCGCAGCGGTGTCAGCGAGCCATTTAATCGCAGCAAAGTTGTGAGTGGGGTGCGTAAGGCATGCCAGGGGAGGCCGGTATCAGATGATCATCTTGCACTACTTGCAGAGCGCGTCGAAGATTTTCTCCGCGCCACAGGAAATAGTGAAATCCCTGCCCAAGAGGTGGGACTCGCTATTTTGGCTCCCCTCCGCGAACTTGATGAAGTCGCCTACCTTCGCTTCGCTTCGGTCTATCGCTCCTTTAACACTCTCAACGATTTTGAGGCCGAAATTGCCCTCCTGCGGGCTGAAGGTGAGCCCACCGGCCGAGAACCGGACCGAGTCACAAGCGCCAATAACTGAGGTACCCGTACAAATAGCGACAAATACTTCCCAGGACCCGTCTCACACAGATATGACTGTGCGGGGCATCAAATCAAATGAGAAAGGCACGACCATGACACAGGCACCAGAAGCCCCGGTGATCACTCCCAAGGATGAGTTCGTCCACAACACGATTGCTGGCCCTGGGCTGCAAATGCAACGGTTGTTTACTACCGAGGGTATGCATCCGTATGACGAGGTGAATTGGGAACGCCGAGATGTTCTCCAAAATAATTGGCGAACCGGCGAAATCGTATTTGAACAACGCGGGGTGGAGTACCCAGATTTCTGGAGCGTTAACGCATCCACGATCGTCACGACAAAATATTTCCGGGGGGCGCTCGGCGCCGAAAATCGAGAGTGGAGTTTGAAGCAACTCATTGATCGAGTAGTGCTCACCTACACCAAGTCGGGTCGCGAGAATGGATATTTTCGAACCGATCAGGATGCGGAGATCTTTGAGCACGAACTGACGCACATGTTGCTGCACCAAGTATTCGCATTCAACTCCCCGGTGTGGTTCAACGTGGGGACGACGTCCCCGCAACAAGTCAGTGCCTGTTTCATCCTTAGCGTGGACGACACCATGGATTCGATTCTTAATTGGTACCGTGAAGAGGGCATGATTTTCAAAGGTGGATCAGGCGCGGGATTGAACCTGTCTCGGATTCGATCCAGCAAGGAGGTGCTGCGCTCATCCGGTGGAACAGCTTCGGGCCCAGTGTCATTTATGCGTGGGGCTGATGCCTCAGCAGGAACTATCAAATCAGGAGGGGCGACGCGTAGAGCTGCAAAAATGGTTGTGCTTGACGTGGACCACCCCGATATTGAAGAGTTCATTGAGACCAAGGTGCGCGAGGAAGACAAAATTCGGGTCCTGAGAGATGCCGGCTACGACATGGACTTAGGTGGTGCTGATATTTCCAGTGTTCAGTACCAAAATGCCAATAATTCGGTTCGAGTGTCTGACCTGTTTATGTCAGCGGTCGAAAATGGGGAGCCATTTGGCCTGACTTCACGAACCGATGGTCAGACCATTGAAACCGTTGATGCGGTCGGACTTTTCCACAAGATTACCGAGGCTGCTTGGGCTTGTGCTGATCCTGGTATTCAATACGATGACACGATTAATGATTGGCACACCAACCCCGAAACAGGTCGGATCAATGCTTCCAATCCGTGCTCTGAATACATGAGTCTTGATAACTCATCGTGCAACTTAGCGAGCCTGAACTTACTGAAGTTTCTGAAAGAAGATGACACATTTGATGCGGAGCGCTTTTCTAAAGCAGTTGAGTACGTCATTACAGCCATGGATATTTCAATCTGTTTTGCCGACTTCCCGACAGCGCCAATTGGTGACACGACCCGGCGATATCGCCAACTCGGAGTCGGCTACGCAAATCTCGGAGCCCTGCTTATGGCCACAAGCTTGCCCTACGATTCTGAGGCCGGCCGGGCATTCGCGGCGGGTATAACTTCGTTAATGAACGGAACCGCGTACAAGCGCAGTGCGGAGTTAGCCGGAATTGTTGGCCCTTATGAAGGTTATGCGCGCAATGAATATGCGCACAAGCGGGTGATGCGTAAGCATGCGGCAGCCAATGACAGCATCAGGCGTTTTAGTAATCTCGATGGCGATGTGACCGCGTTGGCGGTGAAGGCTTGGGAAGAGGCTTTAACGTTAGGTGAATCACACGGTTGGAGGAATGCACAAGCGTCAGTATTAGCACCAACAGGAACAATTGGTTTCATGATGGACTGCGACACAACGGGTGTCGAGCCTGACTTCTCGCTGGTCAAGTTCAAGAAACTTGTTGGTGGCGGATCGATGCAAATCGTGAACCAAACCATTCCGCGTGCACTTCGTAAGCTCGGATACGTTGAAGAAACAGTTGAAGCGATTATCGAATTTATTGGTGAAAACGGCCATGTCATTGATGCGCCAGGGCTGAAGCAGGAGCACTACGCCATTTTTGACACAGCGATGGGCGCGCGTTCGATTGCACCGATGGGTCACGTTCGCATGATGGCTGCGGTGCAGCCGTTCATCTCTGGTGCAATCAGCAAGACGGTAAATATGCCAGAGGATGCCACAGTTGAGGAAGTTGAGGAAATCTACTTCCAGGGTTGGAAAATGGGTATTAAGGCGCTTGCGATCTACCGAGATAATTGCAAGGTGGGACAACCACTCAGTGATGCAAAGGCAAAGACAACTAACAATCCGGTGGAAGAGGTCGTTGTCGGTGTGAACCCGGTTCGTCGCAGGCTTCCGAAGTCGCGCCCGAGTCAGACGACTTCTTTCTCTGTTGCCGGGGCTGAGGGCTACATGACTGCGGGAAGTTACGACGATGGTCAACTCGGCGAGGTGTTCCTTAAACTTGGCAAACAAGGATCAACTTTGGCCGGGGTAATGGATGCTTTCTCCATTGCGATAAGCATTGCATTGCAATATGGCGTACCGCTTGAGGCATTCGTTAACAAGTTCGTCAATATGCGCTTTGAACCGGCCGGAATGACCGATGATCCAGATATTCGGATCTCTCAATCCATGATGGATTACATTTTCCGCAGATTGGCACTGGATCATCTCAGTTTCGAACAGCGGGAAGCATTGGGCATCTTCACGGCCGAAGAACGAACGGCTGAGGTGCACAACAACTACGCACCCGCACCCGCTCCGGCTATCGACCTTGAGACCAATGATCAAGGGGCAGACCTGGTCGCAACAACGGTGGCTCAAGCACCGATTGAAGTGCATTCAAGTGCCGAGTTACTAGAGGCGATCACGGGTACGGCCTCTGACGCGCCCCTGTGCATGACCTGTGGGATCAAGATGCGCCCAGCCGGTAGCTGCTATGTCTGCGAGGGTTGCGGCAGCACCTCTGGCTGCAGCTAGGTCTGTCGGACACCGAAGTCACATTTGGCCCCACCCGGATTCGGGTGGGGCCAAATTATTTGCCCGCTGGTGCTTAAAATCCCAACGCTTTCTTGTCTGTGGCGTAGAATGTGCTCAGATCATCCAATTGCCTGAGGAGCTCATTTATGCGCAGAAGCATTGTCACAGTCGGACTCATAGGACTTAGCGCATCTCTCATGCTCGCAGGATGCTCCAGTAGCGCCGAATCTGAGGTGAC
>DEZY01000176.1:2943-9503 GCA_002365735.1 Actinobacteria bacterium UBA3120 | reverse complement strand
TCATGCCAAAACCACGCTTTGGTGACAACGGTTCAGGCATGCACTGCCACCAATCACTGTGGCTCGACGGAAAGCCACTGTTTTACGATGAAAGCGGCTACGGAGGTCTCTCTGATCTTGCTCGCTGGTATATCGGTGGCCTTTTGCACCACGCACCGTCGCTGCTTGGGTTTACTAACCCCACCGTTAACAGCTACCACCGTCTGGTGCCGGGCTTTGAGGCTCCCGTGAACTTGGTGTACTCCGCGCGAAACCGGTCAGCCTGTATTCGCATCCCCGTGACCGGTTCCTCTCCTAAGGCCAAACGTGTGGAATTTCGGGTACCGGACCCCTCGAGTAACCCCTACCTTGCCTTCTCAGCCCAGCTTATGGCCGGGATTGACGGAATCAAGAACAAGATCGAGCCACTTGCTCCCGTTGACAAGGATCTGTACGAATTGCCGCCAGAAGAATTGGCAAATATTCCGCAGTTGCCCGCATCCCTTGATCGTGCCCTTGAGGCACTTGAAGCGGACAACGAGTACCTGCAGGCTGGTGGAGTGTTCCCCGCAGATCTGATCGAGACCTGGATTGATTACAAGCGCACCAACGAAATCGCGCCCATGCGCCTTCGTCCACATCCACATGAGTTCGAGATGTACTACGACCTCTAAAAAATGCCCAACTGCGCGACTGCATTTGGGTAAGCAGCCACCAGCTAATTATTCTTTACCGTAGAAGACCCGCTCGGTGACCCCGCGGGCCCTACGAGTTGCGCGCAAGTAATCCTGTTCTAGTTGTCCAACCCGCGAACGTGAATATCCCATCAAGTAAGCGATCGCTGCAAGATCGGTGACGTCAATCGGTAGCACGTCACTTGATTTGCCTTTGACCAGCACGATTGCGTTGCGGACTTCACTCGCCAGCGTCCACGCTTCAGCCAGGATCACCGAATCTTGATGACTAATCAGCTGCCCTTGTTCTGCAGCAGCCAATGCTTGCAGTGTTTGGGTGGTGCGCAATTCAGGGTACTCGTGACCGTGGCTTAGTTGCAGCAGTTGAATCGTCCATTCGACATCACTGAGCCCCCCACGCCCCAATTTAATATGCCGGTTGGGGTCGATCCCCCTCGGAAGCCGCTCAGTTTCCATCCGCGCCTTGAGTGTGCGCATCTCTAAAAGCGCTGTGGCATCCAAACCGGTAACCGGATAACGAACTGGGGCGATCATCTTTTCAAAACGTGCACCCAAATCTGCATCGCCAGCCACGGTTCGCGCGCGCAGAAGCGCTTGGGCTTCCCACGGTGATGACCATTTTTTGTAGTAAGCGGCAAATGAATCCAAGGATCGAACTAGCGGACCGTTCTTGCCTTCTGGGCGCAGATCAGTATCGAGTTCAAGCGGTGGTTCATCTGCGGGGGCGCTGAGTAAACTTCGCATTTGATTCACCCGGGCAAATGCGCTCTTGGCCGCTGCTTCATGGTCGGCACCGACGGCAGGTTCAAAGACAAACATCAGGTCCGCATCACTACCGAAGCCCAATTCGCAACCGCCGAAGCGGCCCATCCCGATTACGGCTACCCGCACACTCGGATCCCCCTCGTTGGTGCACGCAAGGGCTCCCACGATTGTTGCTTCAGCAACTTCGGTGAGCGCCCGTCCCACCGTGATGATGTCCGTCAACCGCAAAGCATCAGCCGAACTCGTTCTAAAAAGTTCCCGTCGCCTGATCGCACGCAGAGATGACACTGCACGTTCGGGTTCTAGGTGACGTTTGAGAATCGAGTCGATTTCTGGCCCCAACACTGGCGGGACCAGATCTTCATTGTGGGCAAGCATGGAAATGGATTCCGGCACTTTGCGGATAAGTTCGGTGACGTACCGACTCGACGCCAGCAGGTAGGCCAAGCGCTGCGCGATAAGTGACTCATCCCGCAATAGACGCAGATACCAATGGCTTGACCCCACTTGGTCACTTACGGCACGAAAGCCGCTCAGTCCGGTGTCAGGAAATGGTGCCTGGGCAAACCAGGACAGCATTACCGGCAGCAATGTTCGTTGAATATTAGATCTTCTGCTCACACCGCTGCTGAGTGCTTCAATGTTGCGCAGGGCTCCAGCCGGGTCAAGAAAACCAAGTGCACGAAGTCGCTCGGTCGCGGCAGCGCTGCCGAGTCGGGCCGCAGATGCGTCAAGTCCAGCTACAGCATTGAGCAGAGGTCGGTAAAACAATTTCTCGTGGATCCGGCGCACCTCGGTACGGTTACTCCCCCACTGACTTATCAAGGTGTCAATGGGGTTACTCGTGATGCCCATGCTGCGGGCAATAACTCGCAGTTCATCTGGATCTTGGGGCATAATGTGGGTGCGGCGCAGGTGACGCAATTGGATTCTGTGTTCCAGCGTGCGCAAGAAGCGATACGAATGTTCAAGTTGAGAAGCTTCCTCTCGACCGACGTAGCCCCACATGGCCAGTGCCCGAAGCGCATCAATCGTGTTGCTACTCCTAATCAGCACATCGCTGCGACCATGGACAAGTTGAAGGAGCTGCACAGAAAACTCGATGTCACGCAGCCCACCTGGGCCCAATTTGATTTCCCGGTCGGCAACTGATGCATCAACGTTCTCTTCAACCCTTCGGCGCATTGCCTGAACATCTCTCACGAATCCATCCCGGTCAGCAGCTGCCCAGATAAATGGCTGAACACCATGGATGTATTGCTCACCGACAATCGGGTCACCAGCGACACACCTGGCTTTGAGCAGCGCCTGAAACTCCCACGTGCTCGCCCATCGTTGGTAGTAACCAACATGGGATTCAACCGTGCGCACGAGTGCACCCTGTTTTCCCTCTGGGCGCAGCGCCGCGTCGACCTCCCAGATTGATCCTTCCGCGGTGATAGCGCTACATGCCCGCATCAGACCACGTGCTATTTGGGTTGCATCATTAATCGAGTCACTTTCATCCGTCGCGAAAATAACATCAACATCGGAAATATAATTCAACTCCCGACCGCCGCTTTTGCCCATCGCAATGACAGCGAGAGGCGTTCGTGGACGATGGACACCCACTCGGCCAATTGCGAGTGCGGCGTTAAGGGTCGCATCAGCCAAATCTGATAGCCAGCCAGCAATCACTTCCATGGGGTAGATCCCGGTCAAATCTCGAACCGCAATTCCGATCAGCTCCTGAAAGTATGCAACCCGCAGGGCATTGAGCACATTGTCGTCGCAAGACATGGCGATCGGAATTTCTTCAAGTGGGTCGGCCCCGACACAAGCCATTAGGCGGGCCCGAATCCCGGCGGGAGGTTCGGCCAACGCTTGTGAATCGGCAATCATGCCAATCTCCGGGTGACGAACCAAGAAGTCAGCGAACCTCGTTGACGCGCCCAGGATAGTCAACAGCCGGCCCAAAACGGTCGGTTCAGCAGCAACGGTTTTAATCAGTCGAGTCAGTTCGGGTGCTGGCGCACTAGCGACCAATCGCGCAAGTGAGGTCAGGGCCAGGTCGGGGTCCGCGACTCCCGTAAGAGCCCGCGAAAGTTCAGCACCAGATATTGCTTGGTCGCAGTGGGACTCAATCTCAGCGACGGCGGTAAGTGCGGCTTCTGAGTCGGTGACTCCGGCCTTGAGCAATCCCACGCGCAGCGAAGACACACGTGGCGAGCCTTGAGGGGAATCGGCGGTCACAAGCTGAACTTAGTGCCTAAAACGCACAAAATCTAAAGGGAAGGTAGGTATCGGTTGAGCTCCCATTGGGTCACTTGCTGGCGGTACTCGCTCCACTCGGCCTTCTTATTGCGTAGGAAAAAGTCGAATACATGCTCACCCAGAGTATCGGCAACCAGTTCACTGTTTTCCATAGCAATAATCGCCTGGTTCAAACTTCCCGGCAACGGCTTCATTCCCAGAGCACTGCGCTCAATTTCGCTCAGCGCCCACACATTGTCTTCAGCTTCTGGCGGCAGCTCATATTCTTCTTCGATCCCCTTAAGCCCCGCGGAAAGCAAGACGGCAAATGCGAGATACGGATTGGCGGCGCTGTCCAAAGCCCGGTACTCGAGGCGGGCGCTATTTGCCTTATCCGGCTTGTAAATCGGAACACGCAACAGCGCTGAGCGATTGTGACGGCCCCAACAGGCCCATGCGGGTGCCTCTGCGCCGCCAGCAATGCGCTTATAAGAGTTGACCCATTGATTTGTCACCGCAGTTATTTCAGGTGCATGAACCAGTAGCCCGGCGAGAAATGATCGAGCGACTTTAGACAGTTGGTGGGGAGCACCGGGCTCATAGAAAGCATTGGTGTCACCTTCGAAAAGGGAAAGGTGCGTGTGCATGCCACTACCCGGGTGTTCCATAAAGGGCTTCGGCATGAAAGAGGCAAAGATTCCTTGGTCCAGTGCAACTTCTTTTATCGCCAGCCGGAAAGTCATTAGGTTGTCAGCGGTGGACAGCGCATCTGCATAGCGCAAATCAATTTCCTGTTGACCTGGGCCACCCTCGTGGTGACTAAATTCAACTGAGATTCCCATTGCCTCCAGCGTCGTGATTGCTTGGCGTCTGAAGTCGTGCGCGAGACCATTTGGCGCGTTGTCAAAATACCCGTATCGATCAATAGGGACCGGCTCACTTCCCAACTCTGGTTCACCTTTGAACAAATAGAACTCAACTTCAGAGTGCGTGTAGAAAGTAAATCCCATCTCAGCCGCTTTTGTTAACGCGCGCTTGAGCACGTGGCGTGGATCTGCGAACGACGGGGAACCGTCAGGCATTTTGATATCGCAGAACATCCGAGCTACGCCGGGGCCTTCTTCCCGCCACGGCAAAATGCTGAAAGTACTGGGATCAGGCCTGGCCAGCATGTCAGATTCATATACCCGGGCGAAGCCTTCAATGGCTGAACCATCAAAGCCAATGCCCTCGGTGAAAGCTCCTTCAAGCTCAGCGGGTGCGATTGCTACTGATTTCAAAGCTCCAAGGATGTCCGTGAACCACAAACGTACGAATCGAATGTCGCGTTCTTCTACGGTTCGCAATACGAATTCAGCCTGCTTATCCATTACGCCTGCCCTTATCTCTGTCTCGAAAAGTTCACCGGGTATCGGAGAGCCTGCCACCTTTTAGGGATATCGTCCTCTCCCTCGTGTTACGAGCAGGTTAAATGCTGCAGTAACCTCACCCACATGAGCGAAAATGGGCCCCAAGGCGCGAAGGGCCACCCCAAGAACCAATTAAGTGTCGTTTTGGCGCAAGTTAATCCCACGGTGGGCGATCTCACGGCCAATGCGCGGTTGATCCGCGATTCTGTGAATTCAGCGGCCCACGCGGGACCCGTTGACTTGATTCTTTTTGGGGAAATGGTCCTCAACGGTTACCCCATTGAGGACTTAGCGCTTCGCGAGGATTTCCAGGCCGCATCGTTGTCCGCCGTTAAGACCCTGGCCACCGACCTTGCCGCAGACGGGAATGGCGCAACGCACGTAATTGTGGGCTACCTCGGCGTGGGCAAATCCGGACCAACCAATAGTGCGGCCGTCCTGCATAGCGGCCAAGTAATGGGGACGTACGCAAAACATTTCCTACCAAATTACGGTGTCTTTGACGAAGCACGATATTTCCACCAAGGGCATGAGCCACTTATTTTTGACATCAAAGATCACACCATTGCCGTGGCAATTTGTGAAGACCTGTGGCGTATCGGCGGGCCAGTTCAATGGGCCCGCGAGGCCAATGCAGACATTCTTGCTGTTCTCAACGCCTCCCCCTACGAATCCCAAAAAGAAAATGTTCGGATTGATTTGTGCCGTGAGCGGGCGCGGGAATCGGGCGCAACAATTCTTTACACCAACATTGTCGGAGGTCAAGACGAATTACTTTTTGATGGCGGCAGCATGGTTGTTTCCACGGAAGGCGATATTTTACTGCAGGGTGCACAAAATATTGAGGAACTGCTTCGCATCCAACTTCCCTATCAGGGTGGGCCCGTTGAACTCAAGCCGTTTATTGATCCCCTAGAAACCATTTACCACGCGCTCACGTTATCGCTGCGTGACTATGTTGAAAAAAATGGATTTAGTTCGGTTATCTTTGGTGCCAGCGGTGGTATCGATTCGGCACTCGTTGGTGCAATCGCCGTTGATGCCTTGGGCAAAGAAAATGTCTTTGCGTGCGCAATGCCCAGTGAATATTCTTCGGAACATTCCCTCGCCGACGCCTACGCGCTTTCTGAGCGAACCGGTCTATCAATTCACACCGTCTCAATAGCCCCCATGGTTGATGCGTTCCTCGCCGAACTGGGTGTCACTGGCCTTGCGGAAGAGAACTTGCAAGCTCGAGTACGCGGAACGACCCTGATGGCCCTGTCGAACTCACACGGCCATCTCGTTCTCGCCACCGGTAATAAAAGTGAGCTTGCCGTTGGCTACTCCACTATTTACGGTGACGCGGTCGGAGGCTTCGCCCCGATCAAGGACATTCCTAAAACAATGGTGTGGGCTTTAGCCAGGTGGCGCAACGCCACCGCCACAGCAGCGGGAGCTACCCCTCCAATTCCCGAAAACAGCATCGAGAAAGAGCCCA
>DEZY01000176.1:1362-2760 GCA_002365735.1 Actinobacteria bacterium UBA3120 | reverse complement strand
GTATTGAGAAGCAGCCCAGTGCCGAATTGCGACCTGATCAACTCGACAGCGACTCGCTCCCCGACTACGAACTCCTTGATGCGATCCTTGAAATGTATATTGATCAAGATGCATCAATCGCAGATCTGGAAGCGAAAGGTTTTGACTCGGCCTTAGTTCATCGAATAATTTCGCTCACCGATCGGGCCGAATATAAGCGCAGGCAGTACCCACCAGGCACCAAGATTTCTACTAAGTCTTTTGGCCGTGACCGGCGCCTGCCCATAACCAATCGCTGGCAAGGTTAGTGGTTTTGGGGCAATCCCATAACTGAACGAAGGACATCTTCCGTCCTGGTGTGTGACACCGGCTCACACATTGACCACATGCCCAGATACAGCATTGGCCCAATCAGGGTGGGCATCGCAACATCAATATTGAGGGTGCTGGGAAACTCACCGGCTTCGATTCCTTGTTCAACAATCTCGCGAATCCGCATTCGGCGCGGCTGCAGGATTCGGTTGTAGACCAGCTGCGCTAACTCCGGGTGTTCATGGCTTGTGGAAATCACGGCGAGCATGATTCGGCCATAGCGAGACCCCTGAACAGCAGTTCTTGTGCCTTCCATGAGGCTGAGCAGGCGCTCGTAGGCGCTCCCCTGTGAAGGAATAGCTGGACTTTCCTGACGCATATGTTCGACGGCGGCTTGTGCCATGTCGGACTTGGTGGGGAAACGTCGATACAGACTGGCTTTACTCACGCCAGCCCGTTGGGCAACGCCTTCCATAGTGACCTTAGAAATTCCATCCTCGGCGATGATGTCAAGGACGGACTCCACGATCACCAAATCAACGTCTTGGCTTCGGGGACGGCCTCGTACTTTTAACTCCGGCATGGTTAGTTCGCCGGGTTATTCGGTTCGGGGTTCGGACTCATTTCAGCGGCAAGCTCACCCTCATAATTGCTAAATTCAGCCTCGATAACGTCATTGATGTCCGAGTGGGCCGGATCCGGCACCTGGGTGGGTTCTTCAATTTTAATTTTCTGCGGTGGGTAAATCTTGGGAAGACCAATTAAGACGATGAAGAAAGCAATTAGCACTACCGCTGTTGAGATCATCGAGGTGATGTGCGAAGCGTTCAAAAATGCTTCAAATGCCCCCGACCGCAACTGATCAATGATATTCGCCGGGACACCCCTCTCGGCCGCCTGATCGAGTACCGAGACAGTTCCAATAATGGATTCGGAACCGAGATCCTTTGCTTGATCGGAAATTTCCGCGGGCAAGTTGGCCAGGAACGGTTCAACATTGTGTGCATAACGAGTAGCGAGGATTGTTCCGATAACTGCGACACCGAGTGCTCCGCCGACTTGGCGCACGGTATTTTGAACAGCAGAACCGGCACCCGCCCGGGCCAG
>DEZY01000176.1:0-1180 GCA_002365735.1 Actinobacteria bacterium UBA3120 | reverse complement strand
TCCGAAGCCGAAGATGAAGAAAACAGTAAGAATCAACCAGATCGGCGTGTCAATTTGGATTAATGACAGTGCACCTAAGGCTACGGCTACCGCCCCTAGCCCAAAGGACATCACCGCTCGGTAGCCAAATCTATTCACCATAGTTGCAGAGCGTGGCGCTGCAATGATCTGCCCCACGGCGAATGGGATAAACGATAAGCCCGCTGAAAGCGGGTCAAAGCCGCGAAGGATCTGCAGGTAGAACGGCAACATGAACGTAATGCCTGTGAGCGCGAAGAATGATAGCGAAATCGCCGCCAGGCTTACCGCGTATCCGCGGTTCTTGAATAGCGCTACATCAAACGATGCATGATCACTGCGCGACTCAATCCATAGAAAGAGCGCAATCAGTGCGATACCGGCAAATGCTGGAAACAGGACTGAGGGGGCAAGCCATTCACGGGTTTCTGATGC
Organism: Actinobacteria bacterium UBA3120; assembly: GCA_002365735.1. Classification (GTDB taxonomy): domain Bacteria; phylum Actinomycetota; class Actinomycetes; order S36-B12; family S36-B12; genus UBA4592. The sequence continues at coordinate 727 of DEZY01000176.1, read as the reverse complement.
ATGGATGATTCCGTAAATCAACAGCCCGAGACCGGTAATGGAGAGCAGTAATCCGGGAATGTCCAGGGCTCGAGGTTGTGGATTCTTGGTCTCGGGAACTACTCGGGCAATTGCAATCACCCCGATAATGACAATTGGGACGTTGATCAGGAACACCGAACCCCACATATTTCCCAGCAACCATTCGAACCATGAAGGATGCTGTAAAAGTACTCCACCCAAAACTGGACCTAGTGCAATAGCAGCACCAACAGCTCCGGCCCAAGCGCCGATTGCTTTTCCGCGCTCGTGCGGTGGGAACACAACGGTGATGATTGCCAAGGTGGTGGGAAGTACCGCAGCGCCACCAATTCCCATGACCGCGCGCATCCCAATCAGCATTCCCGAACTTGCCGAAAATGCAGCAATCGCTGATGCGACCGCAAAAATGGTGAGACCAATGATCAGGACTTTCTTGCGACCAATCCGATCCCCGAGTACTCCCCAGCTGAAAAGCAAGGCGGCAAACACCAAAACATAGGCATCGATGGCCCAAATCAACTCTGATTGACTTGCCCCCAGTTCACGCTGAATCGTAGGCAACGCAATATTGAGAATCGTGTTATCCAGGACCACCACTAACAGGCTGACGACTAGTACCGCCAAAATCGCCCACCGCCTGGGGTGACCGTCAGCGCCAAATGCACCGTGGGAATCTCGGGCTGCTGAATCTATAGATCGGAAGAGC
>DEZY01000018.1:8570-9533 GCA_002365735.1 Actinobacteria bacterium UBA3120 | reverse complement strand
TTGCTTATGACAATGTGATTCCCACACCACCATTCTGGGGAAGCAGAGTAGTTAAGGGGATTGCGCTTGCCGACTATGTGGACATGCTTGATGAGCGTGCGCTATTTGTGGGTCAATGGGGACTGAAAGGAAACCGTGATACCTACCAGGCCATGATTCACGAACAGGCGCGACCGCGACTTCGGTTGCTACTCAATGAGGCCCAGGCCAACGGCTGGCTTGAAGCAGCGGTCGTTTACGGATATTTCCCGTGTTATTCAGAGGGCAATGATCTAGTGATCCTGCAGCATGAAGGTCCAGAGAAAGGTCAGGAACGAACACGATTCACCTTCCCCCGGCAACGTCGGGACAGAAATCTATGCCTAGCCGATTTTTTCGCATCTAAGGAATCAAGCAGGATTGACGTGGCCGCTTTTCATGTGGTGACAATGGGTAATGCAGTGAGCGTTGCCGCATCAGAGCTGTTTGCCAAGGACGCTTACCGCGAGTACCTCGAACTTCATGGTCTTTCTGTCCAGCTCACAGAAGCACTAGCCGAGCATTGGCATGCCCGAGTGAGAAGCGAATTAAGTTTCTCTAACGAAGATGCAACCGAATTGCAAGAAATTCTTGATCAAGGCTATCGAGGCTCTCGATACTCTTTCGGATACCCGGCTTGCCCCAATCTTGAAGACCAAGTACAACTCTGCAACCTTCTTGACCCGGCGCGCATTGGAGTTGAACTCTCGGAAGAGTTCCAACTCCACCCGGAGCAATCCACGTCCGCTATTCTCGTTCATCACCCGGAAGCAAAGTATTTCAATGCGCGTTGATAATCCGACGATTTCATTTGAATTTTTTCCGCCAAAATCCGCAGAGGGAGAGGAGAATCTGTTTGAGGCCATTCGCGCACTTGATGTGATTAAACCCAATTTTGTCTCTGTGACCTACGGCGCCGGTGGCAGCACTCGTGAACGCACAATA
>DEZY01000018.1:3051-8475 GCA_002365735.1 Actinobacteria bacterium UBA3120 | reverse complement strand
CATTTTTGAGAAAACTGGATACCGCACTATCGCGCATCTGACGTGCGTTGGGGCGACGCGAGCGGAGGTTTACGCGATCCTTCAACAATTCGAGCAGGCTGGAATTACCGATATTCTTGCATTGCGCGGCGACCCTGCTGAAGGCCCAACTGCTCCGTGGATAACCACGCCTGACGGATTTGATCACGCAGATGAGTTGGTCCAGATGGCTCAGTCATTTGGATCGTTTGAGATAGGCGTGGCTGCGTTCCCTGATGTTCACCCTTCTGCGACCAGTTTTGAACAAGGCGTTGACGTGCTTATGCGCAAAGAGGAATTGGGAGCAACATTTGCTGTAACCCAATTTGTGTTCCGGCCGGAGTCCTATGTCCGACTCGCCGCCGAGTTGGCGCGGCGCGGCTCTGGATTGACTATTTATCCGGGAATCATGCCGGTAACCAGTTACCGACAATTCATTCGGATGCTTGATTTTGCCAATGGGGAAATACCAGATCCGATGATGGAGCAATACCATCAGTACGAGCATGACCGTGAGGGGATCCGTGAGATTGGGATCGATATCGCCACTCGGGTGAGTGAAGAAGTTCTGGACGCGGGGGCAGAGGGCCTACATTTTTATACGCTCAATACGGCTTCGTCCACATTAGAAGTGATCAAGAGAATAGGTGTACGAGCGCACTAAATCTGTAATCTCTTGGCGCTGAAGGAGAGGCACCTTGCGTCGCCATCGAAGTCACTGGATAAGGAAGCTGATAGCGCAGGTAGCAACTGCCGCCGGTTAGGCGGGAACTACGGTTCGTTTTTCATTCAAGCCGAGTCAACGAGCGTGGCCCTCCCGAATCGAATCTTCGGTGGCCTTCTTTGTTCCCGGACCTTAACCGTATGCTCAAGGCATGGATTCGTTTGACATTCGATCTGGTCCGTGGAGCGCCGACCAGATAGATGCACACCTCAGGTCTGCCACTATCCCGATTCGGTTGGCGTCTTCGGGAACTTATCCGCTGGTTCAGTCCTTGTGGTTTACATTTGATGGCACCGCTTTGTGGTGCGCGACACCCCGTGACTCGGTGCTGTCGAAGAGATTAGTGCGTGCCAACGGTATAGGTTTCGAGATCGCGGCAGATACGCCTCCATATTTGGGGGTGCGAGGCACCGGACGCGCGCAGCTACTGCCCTCGGATGCTGCCACTGTCCTTCCGCAACTAATTGACAAATACCTCGGCGACCAAACCGTCCCGTTGGCGAAGTGGCTGCTCTCGCGACTAGATGAGGAGGTCGCGATCCGGATCGACTCACTCACCCTGACCTCGTGGGATTACTCGTCACGCATGTGATCTCTTGCGTGTGTCCCTAGCCATTTTGGGTAAACAATTTTTCAACTGCGGGTGCAAGGTCTGCTGGATTCGTGGTCGGCGCAAAACGCTGAACGGTGGTGCCATCTGGGCTGACTAAAAATTTAGTGAAGTTCCACTTAATTCGGGAACCCAGCATCGCGTCCGAGTGCTCTTTGACGAACTTGAAAACTGGGTGGGTGTCGGTGCCGTTAACATCGATTTTGGCCGCAAGGGGAAAGCTCACTTTGAACTTTGTTGAACAGAATTCTTCAATCTGGGCGTTGTCGCCTGGCTCCTGGTGTCCAAACTGGTCACAAGGAAAGCCAAGTACAACCAGGCCGAGGGGTCCGAGTTCTTCATGGAGTTTTTGTAGCCCCTCGTATTGCGGTGTGAAGCCACATTTACTCGCCGTGTTGACAATCAGAGCCGGTTTACCTCGGAAGGGCTCAAGGTCAACTTCATTACCGTTGATGTCGGTAAAACTCAAGGAGTATAAGGAATTCGGATCGCTCATGTTCCTATTATGTATCGTTGAAGGTTTTGGTGCACTTCCGGCGGCTAGGCTGATTGGGTGAATGAGTCTGATGCGACCCCAGCACGCAAAGGCCGCAAGGGCATAATTATCAGCTCGATTGTTGGGCTTGTAGTCATGATGCTGCTTCTGTGGTTTATTGGCCAAAATTCGGACGAGTATCGCAAAGCTTTTACCGAATTGGGTTCAATTGATTCTTTCTGGAAGGCAATGATCGGGCTTGCCTCAATTATCAATATTTCGATTTATCCTCTTACGGCGATTGCGGCCATCCGTTCGCTGAGTTACTTGCACGCATCCCTTAGTCGTCAGTCAGGGTTCACCCTAAGCAACATTATTCCCGGGGGCGGAGCAATCGCTGTCGCGACGCAGTATGGCGTGTTGGCTAAATACGGGGTCCCGCAGGCAAGAGCTGCAGCTGCCGTAACCGCGGACGCGATCTTTACGTACTTGTTCACGCTAGGTGCACCCGCAATCGCTGTGACGCTGCTGGTCATTGAAGGGCGTTCAGCGGGTGGTTTCGTGACCACTGCAGTGATTGGTTTGACGGTAGTAATCGTTTCTCTGATTGTGATTGTTGCCGTCCTTCGAAGTGAAAGCGCTGCCCGCAAAATTGGTGGTTGGGCGCAGAAGCCACTGAACTCGGTGCTGCGCAAATTTGGGAAGGAAGCTCCCGACGTTACTTTGATTTTGGTTCAGTTCCACGATCAAGCTTCAGATTTGATTCGGACCCGCTGGAAAGCGTTGGCCATTACAAATGTAGCCGCCCAGATGGCCCCGATGCTGGTGCTGTGGGCGGCGCTGGAGGGGCTTGGCGTAACTCACAGTCAACTGTCATTGGTCGAACTCTTTGCAGCCTTCTCCATTGCCCTGGTGTTAACCGCATTTCCCATTACGCCGGGTGGACTTGGCACAGTTGATGCGGCGTTGATTGCTCTTTTAATCGCCTTCGGAGTAGATGGTTCAACTGCCGTAGCCGCGGACCTGCTGTGGCGAATGGTGTGGTTTATGCCGCAGTTGCTGGTCGGGGCCCTCGCCGTTGCCAAAGTGGGGTGGGACCGACGACACGCTCGGCGCGTAGTTTCTTAGCGCGTTTTTTCCTGTTTAAATTGTACGAAGTCGCTTTTTTGGTACACCCCGCAATCGGGACAGTTCCACGCATCAGGGATGTGAGAAAAGGGCGTTCCGGGAGTAAAACCTTCACGCCTATCGCCGTGTTCCACCCGGTAGGTGTAGTTACAACCGGGACATTGAGCGGATTGCCATGATTGAGTGAGCGAAGTAGTGTCCTCTTCAGCGAACTTTTCACGGCTTTTAGTTTCGCTCGCATACTTGGCAAGAATCTTTTCTTGCCGTGATGGTTGCAGGTTGGCTCGAGTTATGTCGCCTTGGAAGTGGCTCAGTACCCGAGGATCCATCACTCGTGACCAGGCAGGGGGAAATAGTGCAAGCAAAATCATGCCTGCATATCCCGTAGGGAGCACTGGACTTTCATGATAAGACAGGAGTGCTTGGTAACGCCTGGTTGGCTGAGAATGATGGTCACTGTGTCGTTGTAGATGATAGAGCAGGACGTTGGTTGCAATGTTGTCTGAATTCCAGCTGTGACTGGGGTCGACACGCTCATAACGTTCCCGGTCCCCGGATTTCACTTTCTGTCTCAGCATTCCGTAATGCTCGAGATAGTTAACGGCCTCGAGCAGTGTTATCGCAATAAGCATTTGAATTATGAGATAGGGAAGGATCCCAATTCCCAGCCACAGCAACATGACCGCCCACAGCACGACTGACATGAGCCAGGCGTTGATGTTGTCATTGCCGATCCGAAATGGATGTTTTTTGCGTCGAGCAATTCGGTTCGATTCAAGGGCCCAGGAACTTTTGAGGGACCCGAAAACGGTTCGAGGCCAGAAACGATAAAAGTTTTCACCCATGCGACTGCTGGCAGGATCCTCAGGTGTCGCAACCCGGACGTGGTGACCGCGATTGTGTTCGATGAAAAAGTGACCATAGAAACTTTGGGCCAAGGCAATCTTTGACAACCATCGTTCATACTTCTCTTTTTTGTGACCCAATTCGTGGGCAGTGTTGATTCCAATTCCACCGATCATTCCAATTGAAATCGCGAAACCCACTTTGGTGATAATGGACAAGTCCCAGTTTGCAATTACGAAGAGGCTGGCTGCGAATCCGGTATATTGCAAGGGCAGGTAAGCGTAGGTCAAGATTCGGTAGTATCGATCTGCCTCAAGTTGCGCGATTAGATCAGTGGGGGGATTGCGTACGTCTCGCCCAGATATTAAGTCAATGATCGGGACTATTCCGAGGATGAAAATGGGCCCAATCCAAAACCACGCGGTCCAGCTGGTAAGCGAGTACATTCCTATTGCAATGAAAAGTAATGCAGGCATAGTGATTGCGACTAGCCACAAGTAGCGCTTGGTATCGCGCCAATGCTGGGTTGAAAAAGGCGGGATCGTGCCACTGCTCATGGCAGAAGACTATACCGAGTTACTGGATCTGAGAAGTGGTTAATTCGTCTGAAAAGACTCAGTCCGCGCCGAGATCAAATGAAGCCCGCTCAAGGAGTGCTTCATCGGGTGTTTGTGGGGTTGTTGTTTTCTCTACGATCGCTTTTGCGCCGCCGGGTGTGAGAGTTCCCACTAGGTTGAGGTGACCGTCAAGGAGTTGACCCTGCCCCGCGTACAACTCGAGTTTGCTTCTCGTGTCAGCAATGTCGAGGTTTCGCATTGTGAGTTGACCGATTCGGTCGGTAGGTCCAAATGCGGCGTTTTCGGTGCGCTCCATTGAGAGCTTGTCCGGGTGATAGCTAAATGCTGGACCATCGGTGCTGATAATCGAATAATCTTCCCCACGGCGAAGCCGCAGGGTGACGCTGCCGGTGACAACCGAAGCAACCCAGCGCATCAGGGATTCCCGGAGCATTAATGCTTGTGGATCAAGCCAACGACCTTCATAAAGGAGCCGACCAAGACGTCGACCTTCTGCGTGGTAATTCGCGATTGTGTCCTCATTGTGGATTGCGCTCAATAGTCGTTCGTAGGCAATAAAAAGCAGCGCCATGCCGGGTGCTTCATAGATCCCACGTGACTTGGCTTCAATGATTCGGTTTTCAATTTGGTCAGCCATGCCTAGCCCGTGTCGGCCACCAATTTCATTTGCTTGAAGGACTAAGTCAACTGATGAGTCGAAGGCATTTCCGTTGATGCTGACCGGGCGGCCTTGAAAAAATTCGATCGTGACGTCTTCCGTGTCAATCTGGACTTCGGGATCCCAGAACCGGAGGCCCATGATCGGATCCACGATTTCCAGTGAAGCATTGAGGTGCTCAAGATCTTTCGCTTCATGGGTGGCCCCCCAAATATTGGCATCCGTTGAGTAGGCCTTCTCGGTACTGTCGCGATAGGGCAGATCGCGCGCTTTGAGCCACTCGCTCATTTCGTGGCGGCCACCGAGCTCGGTAACAAATTGCGCGTCGAGCCATGGCTTGTAGATTCTTAGTTCTGGGTTAGCGAGCAGCCCGTAGCGGTAAAAGCG
>DEZY01000018.1:0-2866 GCA_002365735.1 Actinobacteria bacterium UBA3120 | reverse complement strand
TCGATGTCATTGCCCTTATACGTCGACCCATCACCCCAAATATTGACGTCGTCGTCGAGCATCGCTCGAACGAGCAGAGTTCCCGTGACCGCGCGGCCAAGGGGAGTTGTGTTGAAATAGGTGCGGCCGCCTGAGCGGATATGAAATGCCCCGCAGGCAATCGCCGCAAGGCCTTCTTCAACCAATGCCGCCTTACAATCAACGAGCCGCGCATGCTCGGCGCCATATTTTCCGGCTCGGTCCGGCACCGAGTCAATATCAGGTTCGTCGGCCTGGCCAAGATCGGCGGTGTAGGTGTAGGGGATCGCTCCATGTTCGCGCATCCAGGCCACAGCAACCGAAGTGTCCAAACCGCCGGAGAAAGCTATTCCGACCCGTTCGCCAATGGGCAATGATGCGAGAACCTTAGACATGTGGACAACCTTAGCCAAGGGCCTGTGACCGTACGCGTGGGATTGTGGCGATGCCGCTGGGGGCTAGGTGATTTTGAGCACTAACTTGCCAAGATTGTCGCCGGTGAAGAGTCGGTTGAGTGTCGCGGGGAAGGCATCGATTGTTCCTTCCACGACCGTTTCTGGAGCAGTAATTTTGCCCTGGGCGATCCACGCCCCGATCTTCCGCTGGGCCACGCTGAATTGTGATGCGTAGTCAAAAACCAGGAAACCGGTCATGGTGGCCCGCTTGACCAGCAGGTTCATGTAGTTACTCGGTCCGGGAGTGATCTCGGTGGCATTGTATTGGGAGATCGCTCCGCAAATTACCACCCGCGCTCCAAAGGACAGGTACGCGAGATTGGCGTTCAACATTTCCCCGCCGACGTTGTCAAAGTAGACATCAACGCCTTTCGCACCCACTGTTTTAAGTGCCGCACCGAGTTGCTTGCGCATACCGGTTTCTTCTTTGTAGTCAATGCAGTAGTCGAAACCTAAAGTGTTGGTGATGTACTCGCACTTTTCCTTGCCACCGGCGATTCCAATTACTGTGCAGCCGTTGATCTTGGCGATTTGGCCCACGATGCTGCCCACGGCGCCGGCTGCTGCTGACACAACAACAACATCTCCGGCGCGTGGCTTACCTAATTCGAATAGACCAAAGTAGGCGGTCATACCGGTCATGCCCAACGCCCCAAGGAATGTTGGCAGAGGCGCAAGATCTGACCTGACAATATGTACTCCAGAGCCATCAGAAATAGCCACTTCTGTTGCACCAAATGTTCCGACCACTTGGGCACCCACCGCAAAGTTGGCATTGAGTGATTCAGTGACGGTCCCAACTGAGCCAGCACGCATGATTGAGCCAAGTTCGACCGGTGGAAGGTAGGAGGGGCGGTCATCAATCCAGCCGCGCATTGCCGGGTCGAGGGAAATGTATTCAACCCCGACCGCGAATTCGCCAGGTGCCAGCGCGGGGAGTTCCTCGGACTCGATTGCCCACGTGTCCGGGCTGGGGATCCCGGTTGGACGTTGGGCAAGACGGACAGAGCGAAAAGAGGTCATGTCGCCATGCTAACCACATGCGCACACGTTCCGCCGAGTGCATTGGTGCCAGTGCGGCTGATCTGGTGGCGTACTAACCTGCGGCATGACTTTATTGCCCGGAGAAGTTCCCCCAAATTTGTTCCCAATTTTGGGAGCAGGCCGTATTCTGATCGGGGCCGGACTAATTTTTGCTCCCGGTGGATTAGCGCGAGGCTTAGGCATTGACCCGCAGTCGGCAGCTGCGTCGCGGTGGCTGACCCGGATTGCTGGTGCCCGTGAGGTTGCGATCGGGATTGGAGCTATCCGAGCATGGCATCGTGATGAAGACCCGTCAGGCTGGATTTTGGCGCAAGCGATCAGCGACTCCACAGACGTTGTAGCTTTTGGTGCTGCTGCGGTGTCAGGCAAAGTGTCGGCTAAACGCGGTGTTGGTATGGCCGTATTCGCGGCGTCTGGAGCAGTAAGTGAAATCGTGACATTTATTGCGTTAGAGAATAAGCGAGCTCAAAGGAATGGGGAACTGTGAGCCTTCGAGTAGTAACTGCCAATGTCAACGGGATTCGGGCTACGGCCAGGCGTGGTGGGCTCGAGTGGCTTGCCGAAAGTGGCGCGGATGTGATCTGTTTACAAGAAGTACGCGCGACAACAGAACAGTTAATGACAGTGCTCGACTCTTCGGTTCTCTCGGATTGGCATGCTCATCACGCTCCGGCACCAGAACTCGGTCGGTCTGGGGTTGCCGTTCTTTCCCGCAAGGCCCCCAGTGCCGTTCGGATTGACGTCAAAGTTCCCGATATCGATGGGCAGGGGCGCTGGATTGAGTGCGACTTTGATTCGGAGGTAGGACCAGTGACTGTGGTGTCGACCTACATTCATTCGGGCGAGGTGGATACACCCAAACAGGTGGCCAAATTTGCTTTTCTCACCGGCGTTGACAAGCGGCTAGCAACTTTAGCCCGGCTAGCCAAACGAAATGGCCGAGAAGCATTGGTGTGTGGAGATTTCAATATTGGGCATCGAGAAGTTGATATTAAAAACTGGAAAGGGAATCGGAAAAAATCTGGTTTTCTTGAAGAGGAGCGTGCGCATCTAGATAGTTGGTTTTCTGGGGCATGGACAGACCTGGGGCGCGCGCTGGGAGGCGAAGGTCCGGGGCCATACACGTGGTGGTCTTGGCGTGGCCGCGGATTTGATACCGATGGCGGCTGGCGGATTGACTATCAAATCGCTACTCCAAAGCTGGCAGGTTTGGCCCGTTCTGCAGTGGTGGGGAAGGCAGAAACTTACGCCGAGCGTTGGAGTGATCACGCCCCGTTAACCGTGGACTTTCGGTAACGCGCCACATTTCGTCGACCGATTGGACATAAGCATACCCCTAGGGGTATGCT
>DEZY01000064.1 GCA_002365735.1 Actinobacteria bacterium UBA3120 | reverse complement strand
CCCACCAAACCCACCAAACCCATCAGACCTACCCCCTTTTTGAACGAACGAGGCTGATCTGAATGTTTTTTGAGGCGTCGAGCGTGGGGAAGCCATAAAGCTCGAGCCATGCGTGAAGAATGTGCGTGGGCGAAAGTGAATGTACCGTGCGGAGCTAGCTGCCGGTTGACAGATCCGCAGAGTCGATAATCCGGTAGGAGTATCCCTGCTCGGCTAAGAAGCGTTGCCGGTGCTGGGCGAAGTCAGCATCTAAAGTGTCGCGGGTGACGACCGAGTAGAAGTGCGCGGTGCGACCGTCAAACTTTGGTCGCAGGATACGTCCCAGTCGCTGTGCTTCCTCTTGGCGCGAGCCAAATGACCCGCTGACCTGGATTGCAACCGTTGCCTCAGGGAGGTCAATGGAGAAATTTGCGACTTTGCTGACCACAAGGAGATTAATTTCACCGATTCGGAATTCTTGGTAGAGGCGTTCACGTTCCTTGACGCTAGTTGCGCCGGTAATTACCGGAGCGCCAAGATGTTCGCCAAGTTCGGCCAATTGATCAAGGAATTGACCGATCACCAAAATTTGTTCACCTTCATGCTTGTGTACGAGTTGCTCGACGATCTCAATCTTTTCGGCAGCACTGGCTGCCATGCGGTACTTGTCTTCTTGCTCGGCAACGGCATAAGCCATGCGGTCAGGCTCGGGCATGGTGACGCGAACCTCAACACAGTCCGCTGGTGCGATGTAACCCTGATTTTCAATTTCTTTCCAGGGTGCGTCATAACGCTTTGGTCCAATGAGTGAAAACACATCAGATTCGCGACCATCTTCGCGCACTAGCGTTGCAGTTAATCCGAGGCGCCGGCGGGATTGAATATCTGCAGTGAACCTAAAGATTGGAGCGGGAAGTAGATGAACTTCATCGTAAATTATCAAACCCCAGTCGCGGGAATCAAAGACCTCCAAATGCGTGTAGATGCCTTCGCGTTTTGTCGTCATTACTTGGTAGGTCGCAATTGTTACTGGGCGAATCTCTTTTTTCGCTCCCGAGTACTCACCGATTTCGTCGGCCGTGAGATTGGTGCGCTTAAGTAGTTCGTCTCTCCATTGGCGGGCACTCACTGTGTTTGTTACCAGGATCAGCGTTGTCGCTTGCGCCCGGTACATGGCTAACGCACCAACGAGTGTTTTCCCGGCACCGCAGGGAAGAACGACGACACCGGATCCGCCATGCCAGAAGCCGTCGGCTGCCTGAATTTGGTATTCACGCGCATCCCAGTCCGTTTTAAGTGAAATCGCATGGCGTTCACCGTCCACATAACCGGCGACGTCTTCGGCTGGCCAGCCCAGTTTTACCAGCGCTTGTTTAAGGTGGCCTCGCTCGCTGGGGTGAACGACAACAGTGTTTTCGTCGATCCGTATTCCAAGGAGCGGGGCGACTTTCTTACTTTTGAGAACCTCTTCAAGGACGGCAACATCAATGGCCTGCAGGATCAACCCATTCGCCGGATCGGTATTGATTTGTAGGCGTCCGTAGCGAGACATGGTCTCCGCCACGTCGATTAGGAGAGCATTTGGCACGGGGTAGCGTGAGTAGCGAATCAAAGTGTCAACCACGCTCTCTGCGTCGTGGCCGGCAGCACGCGCATTCCACAAACCCAGTGGGGTGAGTCGGTAGGTGTGAATGTGCTCGGGCGCACGCTCCAGTTCAGCAAATGGAGCGATCGCTTTTCGGCAGGCGACTGAATCGGGATGGTCCACCTCAAGGAGCATGGTTTTGTCGCTTTGAACGATTAGAGGTCCGTCGGTCATATCCTGCTCTCAGATTGGTATTGGCGAACAGGCAATCTTAACGTGCTGTGACCTAAGAGGCGGCTGCCGGACTCGTCTTTGGAAAATTTGGTCGCGATTAGGCCGAATTGCTTTTTTGGCGGGACTAGTTATTTTCAGCTATTAGTTCAATCAAGATCTTTTCAAGGAGTTCGGCACGGTGGGGCATTGCACTCGCTGACGCCCACTCGAAGTCTGCGTGGGCACCATCGCCCGCAGCCCCCATGCCGTCAATTGTGAGAATTCCTGCGGCGGCGGTCAGATTTCCGTCACTGGCACCACCCACGGCGCATTCGGTGAGCTCGGGGTATCCGAGTTCGCGATTGAGGTTTTTCGCAAGAGTGAAAAGTTCGGCGCTCATGGCTGCTTCCATTGCCGGGCGGTCGATTCCGCCAATAATTTCAATTGCGACCGGCAGGGTTGAAGTGAATGCGCGGACCGCTTGGTCAATGCGTTCCTGCTCCGTTCGATTCCAGGCACGAACATCAATGTGGACTTCGGCAAGATCGGGGACCGTGTTGGTTGTTGTTCCTGACTTACTGACTGTCGGTGTAACTGAGGTTTCATGCTCTTTGCTACCCCACTGCTGGGTCGCCAAAATGAACTCGGCTGCAGCCATCAGTGAATTGACACCCCGATCAGGATCAAGACCAGCATGTGATGCAACGCCATGGAAACGCATGAAGTAGTTCGACGTGCCCTTTCGACGGGTCTTAAGCGCACCATTGAGTGAAGGCTCGAGGACTATCACAGCTTTGGCATTTGTGATTGCTTGCGAGATGACTTCGCGAGATGCGTGCGACCCGGTTTCTTCGTCGGTGGTGAGCAGCATGCCGACACCACTTGCATCTGTGATTCCAGATTCCTTTATCGCAGCCCAGCCTTGGACCACGCCGGCTTTCATGTCAAAAACTCCGGGACCGGTCAGATGGTCACCGTTGATTGCGAAGGGAATTGATTCCAAAGTTCCGATTGGCCACACCGTGTCGAGGTGGCCTAAC
>DEZY01000008.1:2962-4567 GCA_002365735.1 Actinobacteria bacterium UBA3120 | reverse complement strand
GGCGACATCAGGCAGGGCGAAGGAGTAGCCGGCGAACCGTGAGTCGAGGACGTCGACAGCAGCGAAAATATACTGTGTCGCTGCGAGCACGTGGACCGCCGAAATGTGTGCGCCATTGAGATCATTGCCGAGTAGAAAAGCAATTTCTGGCTCGCACCGTGGCTGAATGAAATCATTGCAGCGCAAGGACGCCTCGGTGTCGATTTGCATATCGCTGGTAAGCCAGCCGTACAGTGGTTCAGAGACATTCATTTGCTTTTGTTTTGCGACGCTAGTTAAACCCAGCTTGGCTCCCACAACAACGTGACCTCGATCAAGGCGAGCTTGCACCACTTCAGCTTGAATGTCGTAAGCAGAGGCGACGTTGAGGTTTGCGTCACTGTCCGTGAGCGCGGTGGTTGCCACTCTATTCTCGGCGGCCTCGATGAGTCGTTTAGCCGGTTCTGAGTACGTCATTTTTTAGCCTCCGCGTGTTTTTGTGTTAATTCGAGAGCGACGTCAATAATCATGTCTTCCTGACCGCCGACAACCCGACGTCTGCCCAGTTCCAACAGGATCTCGGCCTGTGAAACGTTGTATCGTTCGGCAGCTCGTTGAGAATGCAATAGAAAAGAGCCGTAGACCCCGGCGTACCCGAGGATCAGACCTGCACGGTCAATAACCTGCTGTCGGGGCATCATTGGTCGGACGATCTCTTCGGCGACATCCATTAGAGCGAGGACATCAACCCCCGTCGTAATTCCGTACTTATCGGAAACTGCAGCCAGGATTTCAGTCGGACAATTTCCTGCACCAGCGCCGAGACCGGCCGAGGTTCCATCAAGATTCTGCGCACCCTCTTCGTAGGCTGCGATTGAATTCGCAACCGCCATAGAGAGGTTATTATGGGCATGTACCCCGACCGGAATGTCAAGTGCGCTAACGAGCGCACTGACACGCCGCCGGACATCTTCAGTGGTCATGGCCCCGGCTGAGTCGGCAAAATAGATCGAGTCAGCCCCATAGGACTGCATCTTTAGTGCTTCTTCGACCAACCCTTCGGGACTATTCATGTGGGCGAGCATCATGAAGCCAATAGTTTCCATGCCCAGAGATTTTGCGGTCTTTATGTGTTGCTCGCTGATATCGGCCTCGGTGCAATGAGTCGCAATCCGGGCCATGCCTACGCCTAATTCGTGGACATCACGGAGGTCGTCCGTAAGTCCGATTCCTGGCAAGAGCAGGCATGCGATTTTTGCGTTAGTCGTCGCCTCGCAGGCTTGGGCGATCAATCCCTTTTCATCGACTTTGGAAAAACCGTAGTTAAAACTCGAACCACCGAGCCCATCGCCGTGGGCAATTTCAATGACTTGAACCCCGGCGCCGTCAAGACCTTTTACAATCGCAATCACCTCCTTGGAGTCGTATTGGTGACTGATTGCGTGCGAACCGTCACGCAGCGTGGAATCAATTAATCTAAAATCTGGGGCAGAGGTACTCATGCGTTGGCATCCTTTTCCTTGCGCGAACGGGCAATAGCTTCACCAACACGCATGGCGGCGGCGGTCATAATGTCGAGATTGCCGGCATAGGCAGGCAAGTAGTCACCAGACCCTTCAACCTCTA
>DEZY01000008.1:1436-2939 GCA_002365735.1 Actinobacteria bacterium UBA3120 | reverse complement strand
AACCACGGCGCGGTGGGGAACGATCCCGCCGGGAGTGTGGAATGGCCCCTCTTCGATGACGGGAGGATTTTTCAATCGATAACCGGGAACATACTTGGTAACCTCAGCGACCATCTCGTGAACTGAGTCAATAACTGCCCCGTGGTCAGCACCTTCAGGAATTCCCGCGAACACGGTGTTACGCATCATGATTGGTGGCTCCGCAGGGTTGAGAACCATAATGGCTTTACTGAGCAGAGCACCACCAATTTCACGCAACGCTGTTGAAGTGGTCTTGGTGAATTCATCAATGTTTTGTCGAGTGCCAGGACCGGCGGATTTAGATGCCACTGTCGAAACCATTTCCGCATAGGGGAGTTCGTCAATTACGCGGCGAATTGCGAAAACCATGGGAGTTGTTGCTTGACCACCACAAGTCACCATGTTGATATTGGGTGCATCGAGGTGGTCATAAAGATTTACTGATGGAATGACTTTTGGCCCACGCGCCGCCGGAGTGAGATCAATCGCGGTGATTCCAGCTTCTGCATATTCCTGGTAGTGCCGCACATGAACATAGGCACTGGTTGCATCGAAAATCATGTCAATGTTGCTGGCGTTTTCCAGTATCCACTCGGGCCCGGTGTGTGGTGCTTCAAGCCCTAGGCCCCGTGCGCGGACGAGCCCTTCACTTTCCGGGTCAATGCCCACAAGGGCCACGAGGTCGAGAACATCGCTTCTCAGCATCTTCACCATAAGGTCAGTCCCGATATTCCCTGATCCAATGATTGCGCATCGCATGTGTAGTCCTTTCTGCTGTCCTCGTCAGACGTGCTGTTTGTGTTGCTCGGTCACTCGGATACCCGGAGCGTAATTGGGCCAAGGTGGGCGAACTCTGCTCGGAAAATGTCGCCCGGTGCCATGGGAACCATCGCGTGTAGGGCGCCGGTCATAATCACACTTCCCACTGGCAAAGTGACTCCCAACGGAGCCAGTGTGTTAGCCAGCCAGGCAACGGCAGCGAGTGGATCACCTAGGGCCGCTGCCCCAGCACCGGTTGCAATGACGTGGCCATTCTTGGTGAACACCATCCCGACCAGCCTGGGGTCAAAGGAATCAATAGGAATCAAATTGCTGCTTAGAGCTATCGCACCGTTACTTGCCAAGTCAGCAATAGTGTCCGCGATTTTGATCTGCCAATCGATTATCCGTGAGTCAACAATTTCAATGGCCGCGAGTAGCCCTGCGGTTGCTTGGTAGACCTGGGTGGGAGTGCAGTGCGGTCCCGCCAAGCCCTCCTTGAGAACAACAGCGATCTCGGCTTCAACCCGCGGGGCAATGAAATTTTCCATGGAAAGTGTTGCGCCATCCGGGTAGATGGTTGAGGAAAAAATGGGAGAAAAGTCAGGCTGGTCGACCCCTAGTAGCTTCTGCATGGGTAGTGAGGTCAGTCCGAGCTTGTAGCCAGAAGCAACTTCGCCTTGGGCGATGAGCAGAGAGACAAGCTCTTGTTGGATCGCGTAG
>DEZY01000008.1:0-1351 GCA_002365735.1 Actinobacteria bacterium UBA3120 | reverse complement strand
CGTCGACTCCAAGCTCGGGATCACCTTCTGTCAACGGTGGGATCGGGGCGCGGTCGGCGCGCGCGGCAAATAGTGCCTGTGCAAACCCCGACGCTTGATCAGCAGTGATTCTCATTTTTACCTTCCCTTGGGTTTCTCGTGATAGCCAAGACGACGACTAATAGCGACCCCGGCTTCAATGCACGGGCGCGCGAACCTTCGAAGTGAATCACCTGTGAGTCGCTGCACCGGACCTGCAACCGAGACTGCCGCGATTACCTCTCCCATGCCATTGCGCACAGGAGCAGCGACAGAAGCAACACCCATTTCGGATTCATTGTTGTTCTCCGCCCATCCATTTTTTCTTATGTCGCTGAGTTCAGCGCGAAGCTTGTCAATTCGGACGATGGTATGTGGAGTATGTTGCTTGAGGCGCCAACCATTGAGGGTTGCCTCAAGTACATGGGGTGGCAGGCTCGCTAAAAGGAGTTTTCCGGTGCTTGTGCAATGGGCGTCGTTGCGAAAGCCAACTCGACCAAACAGGCGAAGCGTCTGCGGGCTTTCCCGACGCTCAACGTAAACAACTTCTCGGCTGTCTAAGACCGCGATTTGGACAGTCTCTTTGGTGGCATTACGCAGATGATCGATAACTGGACTGCAAGCCTCGTGCAAATCAGCGTGCAGAGCAACAGAAGCCCCAAGTTCGTACATAACAAGCCCTAATCGGTAAGTGCCAGTATGCGGGTCCTGCTCCAAAATCCCTTCCAAGGCAAGCGTATTTACCAACCGGTGAGCTGTGCTCTTTCCAACTCCCAGTCGACGAGAAAGCTCAGTAACACCAAGATCGCGAGTGCCTTTTGAGTATTCTTTCAACACACGGGCAGCGTTCTGAACGGGCGAGAGAGTCGAGTGAGATCGACGAACAGTTTCATTCACTTTGAGTACCTCGCAGCTCCTTGATCAGAGCTTTGCGAACTGTGTCAAAGTCACATGAATCAAGTAAAAGTTTTGGAGTGATTGACTTCGCTAGAAGTGCATGCGCGTTATTCAAGTTGTTGATGTATGCGGAGTTCATTTCCAGAATGAGTTCGGATTTGTTTGGTGCTAAGGCAGCCAAGGTCTCGAAGTCTCGAATTGCCGCTGCGTGTGAATGCGCGAGGCCAGTGCCAGCATGCTGCGCGTGGTGGGCGCTCAGCCCGCTGCCTGGGGGAATGCTGAGGTGGTACAAAGTTGAGCGCAACCCAAGGCAGTCGTGCACCGCGTTGATCGCGGGGCCTTCGCTTTCATCGATTAATCCCAATCCGGGTATCACAGTTGGGTCATAAAAACGTAGACTCCAGTTTAAGTCCCCAATACTTTGCTCAAGGCAAAT
>DEZY01000066.1:4395-4950 GCA_002365735.1 Actinobacteria bacterium UBA3120 | reverse complement strand
ACTAACACCTGACCCTGTGCGAGTTCGATTGCGGCTTGGAAGTGATCTTTCGTACTTGCTGCGGTTCCACCCGTCGTCACAACAAGGTCGGCCTTGGTCGTTGATATTGCGTGCGAAATTTGATCGAGGTGGTCCGTGATGTAGAGCACTGGTAACACTTGGGCGCCCATGCGTGTTAACCACAGGGGGAGTTGTGGGCCTAGTGAGTCACGCACAAATTTTTGTGTCGGTAGGCCACTGGTGAGAAGTTCGCCACCGGTAATAATTATTTGAACCGTAGGTTGAGTAACAACATCTATTGCATCATGACCGGTGGCGGCCAGTAATCCAATTAACGCTGGATGCAGGGTGGTTCCTTGGGGACATAACAGGTCACCGCGTGCACATTCCTCGCCCGCGCGGCGAATGTCTTGTGCACTGGCACTCGCGGATTCCAGCCGGGTGCCGGTGAGGGTTCCGTTTTCAGTTCGGACGATCGCTTGTGCTCCTGCGGGAAGGGCTGCGCCAGTTGTGATCGGCCTGGCGTGATTGGGCTCAATGTGATCGAGCTCAATG
>DEZY01000066.1:0-4217 GCA_002365735.1 Actinobacteria bacterium UBA3120 | reverse complement strand
TGATCGAGCTCAATGTGATCGGCTCGATTGACAGTCCAAGGGCCAACGCCACTCACGGCCCAGCCATCCATTGAACTTGAATCGGCATTGGGCAGATCGGTTAAGGCAACTAGGTCCTCTGCACACACTCGCCGATCACCGGAATCAATTGGGGCGGATTCAATCGCGCACATTTCGCCCAGTGAATACGCAAACTCTCGGGCGTCCCCCCACGAATATTCGGACTCATTAATTGACACGCGCTTAGCTGCTCTTTTCCGCCCAAGATTTTGCGAGGCTTTCAACTGTGCGTGAAATTTCCACAAGGTTGCCACCTCGCGCAACCGCCATGCCCATGAGGTAGGTGGTGATGGGGGCCGCGGGACGTTCTACTTCGTGGGCCGCGTGCCGAGCGCCATCAAGGATTGCGGTGAGGTCGGATTCACCCAGACTGGGTGCGATTTCCTCAAGTTCGAGTGCGGTAACTACTTCTTGTAACCATTCGTCCATGGGCCTACTTTAGGGTGCTCGGGCAGTAACGCCTGTGCGGCAGTCAAATCCTCGGGAGTATCCAGATCCATGAAGTAATCGGCATTCTCAGGAGTGAGGGCGAAGTATTTCGCCTGGGGAAGATGGGTCATGAGTTCACGCATGCTTGAGTTGGTCGGGTCACCGAGCCGGTCAAGTGCCACTTGCAAGGCCGTGCTGCGGTAAAGCCCGGCAAGATATTGGGGCTTTTTTGCCAGATCTTGTGGAATCAGGGCAGTGTCATCGGGGTCTAGGTGCAGGCGCAATAGTTGTGGCAGGGCAAATGGGGCATCGACAGCGAGTAGCACAACCTTGGACGTGCGGGTGTGCGCCAAGCCCGCCGAGACCGCGGCAACCGGCCCGGAGCCGGGTGGATCTTCGCGGGTGAACATCACTTCGGGGCGGGCGGCCATGGCTTCCCCGACCACGATAGTGGGCACACCCGAAGGAATTTGGGCTAGTTGGAAGTCAAGCAAAGTGTCGTTTCCCAGTTTCACGGAGGCTTTGTCGGTGCCCATCCGCCGACTTGAGCCGCCCGTGAGCAAAATGACGCTGACTTCGGGGTTATGCACAGGCTCAAGACTAGCTGGGTCGTTTCCACAACAGTCATCGATAACGTGACACAGGGGGATTTACGGTGCAGACTAGTGGCTATCGCTCGAGTCTCTCGAGTTGATCGAGAGCCCGCGTGACACACACCCCCCCAGTTACGCGGGTTTTCCTATGCCCGCGATTCGAACATGCCCAGTACCGCGGCAACCCCCAAAACGGAACGGGGAGCATAGGCCGAACGCCAGAGGCCGCCATGATTTGCGCCCACGACAAACAGGTCCATTGGGTTGCTCAAGCTGGTGCTGGGGTTGGCAACTGAAGCCGGATTGCGCAAGTCGTGAACAAGGAGTGCGGCCATGAGGGCAGTTGACGTTGCTGGCTCAAAGACTTCGATGCCGAAGCGGCCAGCGCCGGCGTAGGCCGCGGCCAACGCACGATTTTTGACCACGGACTGGGTTCGGGTCGCTGGTGCGAGGTTGAGCGAGACGGGGACACCGTCCGCGCGAGCAGCAAGGGCGCGCCACCGTTGAATTCGTTTTGCAAGTAAGTAATTGGGGCCTTGCTGGGGGACGAGTGAGTCGTTGAGTCCGACTTCCGCCCCGATTTTTGTGCGGTAAGTCCGGGGATAGTTTGGTTCAAATTGGCCGAATGCTCGGAGTGGAGTTTGCATAATTCCCGTGAAGCCTCGTGATTCCCAACGGTTACGAGATTCGTTCACACACGCCATGGGCACCATGAATACGTCCGTGGGTGTGGCGAGGAACGCAAGGGTGATGTCGTTGCGCTGGGCATTAAGTTTTCTAAAAATGGCGTCAGCACTCATGCTCAAAGTGGCATGGGTTGCGCCGTCTGCGTAGGTGTAGTTGCCAAGAACGAAGGGGTTCGTAATTTCATTAAGCCACTGCGCAATCTCACCGGGCTGTTCGAGTAGGTCAACCCCGGCAGCAGATGCAACGACCGCGTCATCCTCCGTGTGAACAATTCCGCCGGTGACAAAAGGCATATCGCCCCGGTCGCTTGGACTAATGGGAACCCGAATTGAGCCTGACGTATTGCGGGCAATATCAATGAGCCGTTGCCAGATATCTGGTCGTGGTAGGTCCAATGCATGGATCCGCGCACCCCACCGCAATAGTGAGCGAGTGGGCGCCATTTCTGCTCCGGCGCCGAGGACGGCAATATCGGTTCCCGAAAGATCAAGCCAGTCCGGATTATCCATGAGTAAATGAAGTGCCGCGCCAAAACTGGGCTCCGCGATCCCATCAGCGACCCACTGGTCCACTTGCTTGCGCAGGTCACTGCCAAAAATCCGACGACCGCGATAAGGAATAGAAAGATCCTCTTCACGGGAAGCGCGCCCGGAAACCGTGAGCGACTCAATTGGACGAGGCGCCTGATTAAGGGCTGCTTCTAGCGCAATGTCCTGACCGGGTTGGGCGAAGACAAAACGCCGGTGGGCGGATTCAAGGCCAGCTTGAGAAATTTCAATTGCAGATTCGGGGGTTTGTGAAGCTGCGATCACGATTTCGCGCAGGGGCTCGATGTAACCCTTACGCCAGTCTTTTGTGTGCTCAATTCTTGCCGAGAGCGCTGGATCAATCGAGCGAACGGAATCGGCAAAAATTGCGCGGCCCGTCGCCGTGGTACTGCGCTTATGGTCTCCACCTTGTGGAAAGCTGACACCCATTGGGACAGTATGGTCTAGGCGCTCGCGAGCGCGTTGCTTACTTCCCGGATTACGTCAAAAGCCACCTGTACATCCGCGTTCGTTGTTCGGAAATTGGTAAAACACGGACGCAACCAAGTGTTGCCATCAATTTGCGCGGGTGAAATATAGATCCGCCCGTCTGCCACAAGAGCGAGTTGTAAGTCAGCATTGTGTGCGTTGATCCGCGAATTACCCGCGGTGGAAAGATTCTGGGGGATGTGCCGCAGTGGGACGGTGGATAGTTGTGGAATTGATTCAAGAACATCGAAGTCCGGTGCTGTGTGTGCCATTGTGTACAGCAATTGGGCTTGAGCAAGATTGGCCTCGACCGCATCACGCATTCCCTGCGCCCCGTGGACTTTGAATGCCAGCCACAGTTTGAGAGCGCGCAGGGGACGGGAATATTCCAAAGTTACGTCAACAGCGTTGGTATCGCCGTGCTCGTGGGGAATATAAGCCTCATTATGGGAGAAAGCACGGGCGAGTAGTTCGGGTTTTTTCACGAGCAAGGCACTGCACGCCTTGGGGACAAAGAGCCACTTGTGGGCGTCGATACTTATGGAGTCGGCCCGATCTAGTCCTGTGAAAAGTGATCTGGCACTTTGGGTCGCGGCGGCGGGTAAGCCGTAGGCACCATCAACGTGCAGCCAAATATCTCCGCAGACATCGGCGATCTCGCCGATGGGATCGACCGCTCCGGTGAGCGTTGTTCCGGCTGTGGCA
Organism: Actinobacteria bacterium UBA3120; assembly: GCA_002365735.1. Classification (GTDB taxonomy): domain Bacteria; phylum Actinomycetota; class Actinomycetes; order S36-B12; family S36-B12; genus UBA4592. The sequence continues at coordinate 727 of DEZY01000066.1, read as the reverse complement.
ACAACGGCCATGGGAATAACTCCTGCTGCACGATCGATTTCAATTGCGCGAGCCAGTGCCGCGGGCTTAAGTCGGCGCTGGGAATCAATGTCAATTGAACGAACATTGTCTCCACCGATTCCCAAGACTTCGGCTGCCCGCGTGACCGAGTAATGGGCTTCCGCCGAGCAATACAAGGCGAGGGTGTGCGAACCCATGCCGGTACTTCGACTCTGGGGGAGTGCTTTTTCGCGTGCGGCCGCAAGTGCGGTCAGATTGCTCACCGTTCCACCAGAAGTGAAGAACCCCCGGGCACCGTGATAGCCGAGGAACTCTCCCAGCCAAGAAATCGTCTGACGTTCAATGTCGGACGCACTCCCGGCGTCAAGTGCGAGATTGGGATCATGTGAGTGGGCGAGCAGATCGCCGAGCGCACCAATTTCTAGGCCACTTGACCCGATGTAGGCCAGGTAGCGCGGCCTGGCCTGGGTCAAACTTGAATCCAAGGCCTCGGCGGCAATGTCAAGAGCCGCAATCGGATCCGATGGATCCTGGGGCAGCCCCTCGGTCAGTAGCAGTGCGAGCTCTTTCGAGGTTTCGGGTTGGGTGTCGCGGGCAACATCAAACTCAGCCCACGTGCGAGAAACAATGTGTGCAGCATGATCAAGAACTCGGTCGCGATCAGGTCCGAGTGAAAGTGAACCCATTATTTACTTGGCTCCCATGACCTAGCTCCCATTACTTGGCT
>DEZY01000001.1:26218-32742 GCA_002365735.1 Actinobacteria bacterium UBA3120 | reverse complement strand
CATCAAAGTGGGCATCTCGTAGGACCTGCGAACCAAAGAGTTGATAGTCATTAAGTTGAAAGACTCCGGGTGGCGAAGTAAATTCCGACCTACTCCAGTCTTTGATCAATACCGATTTGGGTGTTTCTGCTCGTGCGCCAAAAATCTCGGTGAGCTGGGCGGTGACAGCGCCCTCAACGACTCTTTCCCGGCAAAACCCAAAGAGTGCGCCAAAGCTTCCACTTCGATCACTAACGTCATGGATCTCGCGGAGCGGACCAACATGACTCATGGCACTTCCCGCCAATCCGCGTGCACGCCAAAATGGTGAGTCGTAAATTGCGACAACTTTCGTTACTGCCCCCATCCAGACCGGAGTGCTCTTGGCGATATTCACCAAATCTGCAGGCAACCCTGGGGAAAAAGAAATATTGGCAAGGGCTATCGCTGGCGGCAAAGCCAACACGACGTGCTGTGCATTCCATTCACCCCGATCCGTTATCACAGTAACGCCATTGTCGCACCGCAACTCGGTCACCTTTGTGGACAACTGCAACGTGCCAGCGCTCAGGTTCTGAGCAAGCCCAATCGTAAGATTTTGCATTCCGCCAACAATGCGCCAGGCCTGCTGATCAAGTGGATTTCCGTCCAGTTCCCGAACGCTTCCAGGAACTTGATACATCATGTTGCCGCTTGCGTACTGGGGGAAAGACTCCAATCCGCATTCAGCAATTACGTCAAGTACATCGTCTTCGTTCTGCCAAAACCAGGTCGCCCCTAAATCAATCCCTCGATCAACTGAGAGTAAGCGTCCACCGACTCGATCGCGCGCTTCAACCAGGACAACTGATATCCCACCCCGGCTCAAAATGCCAGCCAGTCGAAGGCCACTGGCGCCGGCACCAATGACGACTACCTCAGCGAATTGAGTCATGAAGGAAGACTAATGGGCCCAAAAGATCATCGGCGTTTGCGTTTCTCGGAGCAGCACTCCACCCGCCCTCAATCTCAATTCCATATTTTGTGCCATGTGAAGGGCGACCCGTGGATGGCGCAGATCGTAGGTGGAAATCCGTTTGTTGCTCGTTACCCGCGGGTCATAGAAAATTAATACCCACGCCAAGTCACCACCCGCGAGTCATATTGGGCTGATAAGAGAATCCAAGGTGCAGGTTTTGCGCCCTACCGAACCCAAAGCCTCTTGCACGCCAGTGGAAAGACTCAGCGGCCACGGCAGGATTCGAGCCTGCGACGCGTGGCGGCTAACACACGTGCGCGTACGCTAGGCCCCACACGAAACAAAGGAGTTCACATGGACGTTCGGACTAGATCTACAACCGTCACGCAAACACACCGCGAAGCAGGTGTTGCAGTGTCGCCACCAACCACAATCGTCACGGCAACTGTCGTAGTAGACAATCCGCTTGCTGGGAAAGGTTTGGTTCAGGACTTGTCTTCGTTGGAACAAATTGGCAACGAGGCAGCAGAACTTCTCATTGACATGGCGACAGCGTCTCTGGCGGCCGTCGGGATCTCCGCAACAGAGGTCCGCGGTTACGGCAAGGGAGCGATCGTGGGGATTGACGGCGATCGCGAGCACACTGCCGCAGTGCTCCACCCTCGATTCGGAGCGCCCGTGCGCGCGGCAATCGGCGGCGGTACCGACATCATTCCCGGAACAAAGAAAGTGGCGGGTCCCGGTGCGCACATCACCATGCCGATCGGAAACAAGGACGATCGTTGGGTCTTTGACGACATGGACTCAGTGGAAGTGTCACTGCCAGATGCCCCTCGCCCTGATGAAATCCTGATCTCGCTCGCGCTGAGTGTTGGCGGCCGGCCCCATGCAAGAGTACAAAAGCCAACGTCCTGATCCGCATGTGCCGACAAGAAATTACTAATATGAATTGGAGCAATCAATGTTTAAAGCGATGATCGTCCTGACCCGACGTGAAGACATGACCCATGCAGAGTTTGCTCAATGGTGGCTGCACGAACATCACTCAATGGCTGCTGCCCTCCCCAAAATTCGCAAAGCAGTTTTCAACGAGGTAGCTGACGGTTTCGATGAGGCAGGCATCGATGGAGTGGCCGAGCTCTGGTTTGATACTCGTGAAGATTTTGATTCCGCTTACGCAACCGAAATTGGTAAAGCCACCGCCCAGGATTCACTCGATCACGTGAGTGGTCGGGTCCGACTAATTGTCAGCGAAAACATAGTTGTTGATTAGGCTTGGCGTGAGACCAGACGTAAAGTTAATCTCGTACCTCGCCACGCACCTCACGGTAGCCCACGGACACAACAGTCTCCACGGGAGTCGAAGAACGACCGGTCATGCGAATCTTGTATGTCCCGGCGACTGCACGCTTTTCAACCCGTGACAAATACAGGTAGTTGGTACCGCCATAGGGTTCATAAAATTTTGTCCGTTCATTAATGACCATGCGAATTACTTTGCCGAGGGGGTCGGTGACGGTCACACGTGGCAGCGCCAATGAACGCAACCGATTCTCCGGTGGTTGATCGACAATCAGTAATTGGACCGCAAGGGTGTCACCGGTTTCGAGTTGGAATCGGAATCCACGCCGCTCTCCCCGTGATAGGTCCGCTCGTACGGCAAAGGAAACTGTGCCATCAACTAGCAGCGGTCCCCGCGCTGGCGTCCGGTCACTTTCGCTCAGGTTGACACCCTGATGAGCATTGACCCAAGGTGCCATCAATGCTCCCGAGACCAGCAAAATTGCGAACGCTAAGGCACTCTGCCACTTTTTCATTTCTGCATCTTGCCAGAAGTTCACCTTAGGTGCGAGGGAAAGAATCTCCACTGCGTGGAAATGGCGGGCCGCGATGAGTTTTCGCTCTCACCGGAAATAGATCTACGATCCCTACCCCTTCTCTGCTGCACCACAGGGGTGAAAGAACTCCCGCGCGCACTCATAAGGAAACCGCCATCGATGTTGTGTTCGTAAGTGCGCAGGACCCGAACCGGTCTACGAAATTGGGGAAAACATGACACCTGAATCGCTGATTTCAGAGGAATTTCCTCTCATGAGCAGACCATAGTCGGGAGTATTCCCCTTGAGAGGCCCAGTCCAAGTGGTCGCGGGCCAGCTAAAAATTCACCATCAACATCGGATCGCTATGGGATAGGACCATTCTCACTTTCACAAATGATTCCTGAGATCACGAGCGACGACACCTATCCGAGCAATATTTCACGTGATCCCAATCACGGGCCCACTTCTTGCGCCATTCAAATGGCAACCCGCAGATAACACATATTTTGGGTGAGAATCCGTTTTTTATCTGTGCTTTACGAACCACGAGAAAAGAATACCCCTTCCCTTGTGATTGCCGTGTCCCCATACTTCGGGTTCCTTAATTGGCTTTTCTCCAGCGCTAAATGGGCCAACATCTGTGTTCGCGTGGTGTACTCGATGCCCAGGGGCCACACTTCTCCCATGGCGGTTACGCACACTCATCTCCGACGACTACCGGCACTCTCGCTGAACCCTCGGCTCATTATTCTCAATCTGGGACCAATCTTCGTGTGGTGCGCAGTAGCTGCGAGCCTATTGACTCAGGTAACAGCATCTTCAATAAATATCGGACCCCTTCCAGCTCTCCTCGCTCTCGTCGCTTTGGCTTTTGGCATCCCGCACGGTGCCGCGGACAACCTGACCATGGTGCACTCACTCAACTGGCAGGGATGGGTTCGTCTTGCCGTGACCTACCTATCGATTGCCGGTGCTGCCGCGCTCTTAATTATCGCGGTACCCACAATTGGTTTCGTTCTCGTACTCGCCATGACCGTGTGGCATTTCGGCACGGGCGATGTTGAAGCAACTCAGGAACTCCGAGGCCGACCACCCATTACTGGAAAGTTTCGAGTTCTCTACGCACTAGCTCTGGGGAGTGCCCCCGTACTACTTCCGCTTACTTCTCCCTCTGCATTGAGCACCCTCGTTTCACTTGAACCGCGACTAGCGGCGATCTACTCCAGCCAAGTTACGACCATTACTCGAGCCATAGTTTTGACACTAATTGTCGGCACAATCGTGGCGCTAATAGATCGAGGTGATCTTCGTGGCGCTTTCGAGCTGTTCACGTTGGCGATCTTGGGGCTTGTGGTGTCACCGCTGATCGCATTTGCCATCTACTTTGGTTTCTGGCACGCCGTGCGACACACCGCTCGATTGGCTCAAATAACTTCAGGGACGGTCTCGATCCGTTCACTCGCCGGTGTGACAAAAGTGGGTGTCCCATCCCTCATCGGTTTCATTGCAATACTCACAGGACTCACAATATTTTTTGGGACAGAGTCGTTCACGGGAACTGTTTTATGGATAGCACTCGCGCTTGTATGGGGCTTGACCGTTCCACACATGTGGTTTGTGACCCGTTTTGATAATCGAATTCGCGCTGAGCGAAGTGGATTAGCTCAGGGCTCTCACCTAAATGCTGTTTCACTCATTAAATAGCCACTCCCCCATAGTTGTGCGGAACCTCGCACCGCCGGGTGGCGCAATCTTCACTCATCCACAACAATGAGCGGATGACGAGCCCTGCAGAGGATCAAGATCTCCGCCCGATTTTCTTAGTAACCGGAGCAACAGGCTATGTCGGTGGTCGCCTCGTCAGAGAATTAGTTCAACGCGGTGTGCGTGTTCGCGCTCTCGCTCGACATCCTGAGCGACTCCGAGACTTCCCGTGGGCGGATCAGATCGAGATTGCGGCAGGGGACGCTGGCGATCCGGACTCGCTCAGCCGGGCAATGCAGGGAGTCAGCGTGGCTTATTATCTACTGCATTCACTCCAGGAAGGCCATGACCTGGAGCGGGAAGAGCGCCGAATAGCTGAAAATTTTGCCCAGTGCGCGGCAAGAGCCAACCTGTCCCGAATTGTTTATCTGGGCGGACTCGCGCCCGACGTGCCCGCAAAAAAAATGTCCCCTCACATGCGATCCCGCGTCGAAGTAGGCCGAATCTTGCACGAGAGTGGTGTACCCACAATTGAGTTGCGCGCTGCAGTCATTATTGGCTCTGGTTCTGCTTCCTTTGAAATGCTGCGCTACCTCACCGAGCGACTCCCGGCCATGATCACTCCCCGATGGGTTCGCACGAAAACACAGCCAATTGCAGTACGTGATGTCCTTCGCTATCTGGTCCTGTCCGCTGAATTACCACCGGAAGTAAATCGAGCTTTTGATATCGGTGGACCTGACGTTTTGGCCTACCAATCCATGATGCAGCGCTACGCCAAGGTAGCCGGGTTGCCTCGACGTTTGATCTTGCCGATTAACCTGTTGTCCCCTCAGTTGTCAAGCCATTGGGTGGGCCTGGTCACGCCTGTCCCACGTGCCATCGCCAGGCCTCTCGTTCAATCTTTGAAACATCCATCTATCTGCTTGGAATCTGATATCAAGAACTTTATTCCCGATCCACCGGACGGACTTTTCCCGTTTGACCAGGCAGTCGCGTTAGCACTTACCCGAATTCGAGACGCCGAAGTGGCAACTCGATGGTCGAGTGCGAGTACACCTGGCGTTCCCAGCGAGCCGCTGCCCAGCGATCCACATTGGGCCGGCGGCACTCTCTACGAAGATGTTCGGGTCCTCGACTCGCAGGCGACCCCGGAAGAATTATGGGCCGCAGTTGATTGCATTGGTGGTCACAACGGATGGTATTCAGCAAAGTTGCTTTGGGAAGTGCGGGGCTTCATTGACCGCGCAGTCGGTGGAGTCGGGTTGAGGCGCGGCCGCCGCGACCCAAACACCTTAAAAGTGGGCGATTCGGTAGATTTCTGGCGCGTTGAAGAGCGGGAAACTCCCGCCTTACTTCGGCTACGGGCGGAAATGAAAATGCCAGGCAGGGCGTGGCTTGAATTCACTGTAAGCGCTGGCGAGGGTGGCGGATCTCGGCTCACTCAGCGCGCTGTCTATTGGCCCAAGGGCCTGAGCGGTCACGCATACTGGTGGTCGGTTGCGCCTTTTCATGCCTTCGTTTTCCCCCCAATGGCCAAACATATTGTTGAGCGCGCGGAATCTGCACCTTCGACAGCTGCCATGGCTGACTGAAACACGGTCAGATTGGTAAAACAGATTCAGACCTTGTGTTCAAAAAGTCAGAAAAGCCCTGATGACTCTCGTAGAATCCCGTGAGCTCCAACATAGAAACCGTGCAGATTCGAGACGTCATCGCACGTGCCGAGAGCCTAGCTGCCGTCCGTCGGTAGTAAGATTGGATTCAACTTAATGAAAGGTCACCATGGGAGTTTCTCGATCGAAAAAAATTGCACTACCGATAGTTTCTTTGGCCGCGATGATGATGCTCAGCGCTTGCGGGGGTTCCTCTGACGGCGCGTCCTCGGATGCCAACACTTCAGCCGAAGGTGATACAGGTGCTGAGGCGGGAATCGGGGCCATGTCAGATGCGAGCTTTGCTGTCTCGGTGTTCTTAGACACGATTTGGCCTATCGAAGGCAATGACTACGCCGAACCGGCTATCGTGGAAGCTTGGTGCGCAACCTACGCCACCGATCCAGC
>DEZY01000001.1:15747-26018 GCA_002365735.1 Actinobacteria bacterium UBA3120 | reverse complement strand
CTTGACGAGTAACTACCCAAGAAAATAATTAAGAAGGACCGTGCGCCGGGTTTCCGGTACACGGTCCTTCTCTATGTTCTACCTCAGCGCCTAATTAGCACTTCGACAGGTACTGAGCAGCCTTTCCGGCCTTCGTGTTGACGTTACCCGCAGTCAGAATTGTGAATCCGGTCGTCATCTTCTTCTTTGTCTTCTTTCCAGCCATCGCCTTCACAGCTTGCTCGACACCCTTTGTGCCAATGTCGTAAGGAGACTGAGCAATCAGAGCCTGAACGGTTCCATCCTTGAGGGCCTTAACCTGGTCTGGTCCTGCATCGAATCCGATCACGATAATTTGACCCTCTTTGCCAGCCTGCTTGATGCCGGTTGCAGCACCCTGAGCAGAAAAGAGGTTAGAGGCGAAAATTGCCTTCAGATCAGGATTGGCAGCAATAGCGGCTGTTGCGATCTGTGCAGCTTTAGAGGGCTCGTTGTTCGAGTACTCCAGGCCAATGTAGCTGAACAAGCCGCCACTTTTGCCAACTGCCGACTTGAAGCCAGCATCACGAGCATCCGTGGTGCTGATACCAGGTATGGTAGAGATACCCATAACCTTGCCGCCACCTGGGATGAGTCGCTTAACAGCGTTGTAAGCTTCTTGTCCACCAGCGAAGTTGTTGGAAGAAATAGCTGAAGCAGCGAACTTAGGCTTGCCCACGGTAGTGTCCACCAGAATGATTTCAATGCCCTTCTTAGCGGCATTTTCAAGTGGCCTTTGCATGGCTTTGACGTCGTTCGGAGCAATCAAAATTGCGCCGGGCTTGCCTGCCACGATGGAGTCCAGAATTGGCTTCTGAAGGGCTACGTCCCATTTAGCTCCACCCACTGTCTTGACCTTGACCCCAGCCTTCTTTGCTGCAGCCTTAACTCCACAATCCATAGTGATGTAAAAACCATCACCCTTGACACCCTGAATAAACACGATGTCATTATGAGAATCGGCGTTAGCAGCTGGTGCTGCGCCTAGTGTGAGACCTGCCACGACCCCGACACTAAGTGCCGCAATCGCTGATCTTTTTAACATTGATTTCACTTGATACCTTCCTTCTTACTTGATTTCCCTTGCACGCCACCAATTTGGAAGCGCTTGGGCTTACGTCCTGATCCGCGTGCTGCTTTTTGTCTACGCCGAGAATCCACGTAGACAGCTGCGATCAGGAAGACTCCGATTACGACGTCTTGCCAGTAGGACTCGACGCCAATGATGATAAAGCCAGACTGCAAAACAACTGGGATGAGCAGTCCAATTACTGATCCAAAAATTGATCCGATTCCACCGAATAGAGACGTTCCGCCAATAACCACTCCCGCAATTACCAGCAGAGGTGTCAGGGATTGTCCGCCGATTGAGGTTTGTTGGAAGTACGCAATGCTCATCCAGCCGGCGAGCCCTGCGGTGGTACCCGAAATCATGTAGACCGCGATCAGGTGGCGATCCATTTTGACACCTACTCGACGACAAGCCTCCGGATTCGATCCAACCGCGTATGTGGTCAAACCAAAGCGCGTCAGGTGCAACACGATTCCACCAATCAGGCAGGCAAATGCGGCCAGCACAACCAGGTTGGGAACTTCCCCAAAGAGATTTCCAAATCCAATCACATCGACCATAACTTCGGGGATCTCATAGAGGTCGATCCCGCCCGTGATTACCCGCGCTAATCCCAAGGCCGCGCCCATGGTTCCCAATGTCACGATCAGCGCCGGAACCTGCGCCTTAGCTACAAGAAAACCATTGAGAAAACCCCAGGCAGCGCCGGAAAGAAGTGCGACGCCTAGACCGATTAGTGCAGTTACCCAACCTGTTGCTCCTAGGTTACCCATCACCATTGCCGAAATCACTGAGCTGAAAACAAGCACCGATCCAATAGATAAGTCAATGCCAGCGGTAATGATGACGAAGGTGACGCCAATGCCAAGCACGACAAGAATGGACGTATTCATCAGAATCGCACGTAAGTTGAACACGGTGAGGAATGCGTCCGGCGCCATGACCGAGAAGATAACTACTATCGTCAGCAGCACGATGACAATTTGCAAAGCTTGTACACGAGATATTCGTTGAATGATTGAGATTTGCTCACTCTCAATCATGTCTTGGACATCTCGCGAGCTAGTTTTCGTAGGGTTACTCATGCCACTTCCTCATCCAGCTTGCCAGTCATGACACCAACAAGTTCCTCCACGGTTGAATCTGCAGAATTGATTGTTGCCACTCGGCGTCCGCGCCGAAGCACCTGAATCGTATCTGCCACTTCCAGCACTTCCGGCATAGAGTGGCTAATGAGCACCACTCCGATTCCCTTGTCGCGAACCCTTCGAATGAGATCGAGAACGTTCGCAGTTTGAACAACACCCAGTGCTGCCGTTGGCTCGTCGAAGAAAATGATTTTGCTTGCCCATGCTGCTGATCTGGCGACCGCAACACTTTGCTTCTGGCCACCGGACATAGTTCCTACCGGCTCATTTAGTTTGCGGACCGTCGCACCCAAGTCGGTGAAAACTTCCACGCTGCGATCGCGCATCGCCTTGCGGTCCATAAAGCCAAGTAGCCCAAGGACTCCTGAGCGCTTGATTTCCCGATTGAGATACAAGTTCTCAACTGGATCCAGATGCGGACACAAAGCCAAATCTTGGAAGACTGTTTCTATTCCGTGCGATCGAGCCGCAGCTGGATTGTTGAAGACCACTCTCTGTCCTTCGAGGGTGACTTCACCTTCCTCAAATTGTTCGGTCCCAGAAAGTATCTTCACCATCGTGGACTTTCCTGCGCCGTTGTCACCGATGAGCGCCGTCACCTGACCCGCCTCGATATCAAAATCGGCACCGTCCAAAGCAACTACCGATCCATATGTGCGCACCATTCCACGCGCCTCAAGAAGTGCCATTATTGCTTTCCTCCGTTCTGCCACGGAGTGGCCCGACCAGCGATTGCTTCCCGGAGTTTAATGAGCCGAGGCCTCGCCGTTTCAGATAGGAAGGTGGCGCGCTCACCCGGGTTCAGCCCCACAGCTTCTTTCCAGACAGAACGACCTGCGATGAAACCCGATGCGCCACCGTCATCACAAGAAACTCTGATGACATCTTCGAACACATCAAAGTCCACACCAGCGCTGAGCACTGCCCAAGGAACCGTCAAGACGCCAGAGAGTTTGCGGCAACCTTGCGCGGAACCGGGATATTCAAGTTTGAGAATGTCCGGCTTTGTCGCGGTGAGTAACTCAGCCGAACTTATGATCGCCCGTTCGCGCTGCTCCGGAGTCAGCTGATCCACTCCGCGCGGCGCGAAAATCAGATTTTCAATCACCGACGGGATGCCTTGCTCGCGACAATCGTCGACAATGCTCTGGACAACGCCAACTGTTTCAGCGGTGATGTCTGGTTCCCCCGGGCGAACTTCACGTTGTGGGTTCATCATGACGAGGATCTTGACGGCGTCACCGCCTAGAGACTTCACCCAGGCCGCGTTCTGCTCTGGCATGCGATACGACCGCGGTTCACCATCGAAGTCGCCTCGGTCCGTAGGTTCAGCAGCAATCAGCAATCCGCAGGATGAGTCCAATGCGCCCGCACCCATGACAGCTCCAACTCCCAATTGGGGGTCCAACAGAATGCCAGTCGCGTCGGGAGTCAGTGCCTTCGTGACCTCAACTTTTACGTCACGCATGTCTTGATCAGTTGCCTCAATCCCGACAGCAGTAAACATCCGACGTAATGTGTTGCGTTGATCGAAGGCAATGATTGCGAAGGTGCCACTCTCATCTGCAATAGATGACAGAGTCATTGGTTCGCCTTGTACTGCGGCCGTTGTCATTAAACTAGCTCCTTTTGTGAGGGTACTGAAAATGCGACTGCCAGGTTGGCAGTCAGCGGAACATTTGTTTGGTGGGCGGCCAACGCGGCCAGCGCAGACGCCCCGCGCGAACCGGGCTCTTCTCCACTGAAACGGTTAAGCCCCGGCATGACTTGCGATTTCCCACGGAACACGCCATCGATATGCGCCCAGCCACCGGATGCAGTCGCTACCCCGTAGGGGCCAGCGATGTCATCTGCTGCGTGTACTAGCTCACCCGTGTCACTTAACACGTATGCCATTGAGCTCGCCCACACATCGGTTGGCGAAACATCACCGCGAAGGGAAATGGTCACCTCGTTTGTCCAGTCCGGTGGTTGGGAAACTGACACTTCCGATTCATTTTGTGGATCCCACGCGTCAGCGATCGCCCGACGTGCTTCACGGTCATTGGCGCCCAACATGGCCAGCACGCGCCCCAGAACAAGACCCGAGCGCGTAGCACCCAGGATTGCGGTGGCGGCGGGGATATCGTGGCGCCCGGCACTGAGCCCCCTAGCTACTAACGTGGTGCGCTCGTCATTTGTGAGAACCCGCTCAACTGAGCGCAGCACAACATCAGCAGTCCCGCATGAATTGTATAAATCATTAGCACCTGTCGCGCCCGCGCCAACGGCTCCGACCAGATGGTCATGGCCTGCAACCGTGACCTCTGCTCCGCGGAGTTCGGCGGGAGCGAAATCCCACACCTGGCCAATTGACGTCCCTGCTGCATGCAACTCGGGAATAAGGGTGGCATCGGCACCAATGTGCTCCAACGCAGGTATCCAAGGATTATTTGTTTGTTGATCTAACAGACCTGTCCGAGAAGCCAACGATGGCTCGGTGATGCTTGTTCCCGTCAGCCGGTACGCGATGTATTCCAACGCGTTTAGCCAACGGGCACCCGCCGGGATGTCTGCGCCGAGGCGCTTTCGCCATAGCAGCTTGGAGAACGAAGACTCAGCCTTGAACCCAAGGCCGGTATGGGCACTAAAGTTTGCCGCGAATTCAAGATCCATTTCTTGTAATTCACTCTTCCCGCGCTCATCGAACCAGGCGATGGCTGACATAAGCGGGCGATGCCTCGAGTCCACCAAGACACCGGTTTCTGCCATACCAGTGATACCCACGCCGATGACTGACCCGTGCGAGTGAGACCCAGGAACAGATTCAGCCATCACGTGAATTGCGGCGTCAGCGAGAACATCAATGTCGATTTCAGTTTGCCCATTGACGAGTACATTCCACGGTGTCCGAAGGGACGCCCGACCGACAATTTCTCCATCCAGTGTGAACGCGTGGGCCTTCATTGAGGTTGTACCCACATCAATCCCGATAGCAATACCCGTTAACTGGTTCATGCGCTCACCGCCACGGTGGATGGAGTGATTTCGCCTGAACCACGCTCAATGAGGTGCAAGGGGACGATTGTTTCGCTTGGGACGCACATTTCATCGCCACGCATCAGGACAACAAGCCTTTCCATGGCAATCCGCGCCAAGATCCGCGGGTTGTGGTCAAGCACAGTGATTGCCGGGGTGAGAATGTCGGCCGCCTCAAAGTCACCAAAAGAAACCATAGCGATATCTGTCCTGTTTCCATGGTGCTGTGCTCTTACTACACCCAGCGAAGTTTCCGCTCTCGTCGAGAAAATGGCAGTGGGGGTTTCTGGTAGGGCAAGGATCTCCCAAGTCCGTGCCTCGGCTACTTCGGCATTAATACACTCGCGAAATTCCAAGCTCTCATCGATCGGAAGGCCTAACTCGCGGTGGGCCGCTAGGTAGCCATCTCTTCGTTTACGGGAGGTTTCAACACCAAGATTGTCCACGATTAAGGCGATGCGCGTGTGGCCGTAACTTGCCAAGTGATGCACAACTTTTTTGGACTCAGCGAAGTCATCAACGAGAACAACGTCTGAATCCAATCCGCTCGCGTGGCGATCAAGAAAAACCACTGGGGTGTTCCTGTTGGCCAAGAATGTGAAGTCTGCCATGAACGGAGCGATGATAAGTCCAGCAACGCGACGAGCGAGCATCCTTTCGATCACTCTTTGCTCAATGCCGAGAGAGCGTGAACCTCTCGCAATGAAAACTTCGAGGTTTTGTTCAAGTGCGATGCCTTCGATTTCTTCCACCATTGTTGCGAAAAATGGGTCACCTATGGTTGGGACGACCACGCCTACCGTGTCGTCCACGCCCTTACGCAAACTTCGCGCCATCAAATCAACTCGGTATCCAAGGCGATCTACTTCATCTTGCACGCGTTTGCGAGTTTCCATTGACACGCGGTGATCACCATTTACCACTCGGGACACTGTTTTTGCGCTCGTGCCTGCCGCATCAGCAACATCGGAGAGTCTCACTGTGCGGCGGGTCATGAGTGCGACTTCTCTCGCAGGCTATTCATGATTTCTTGGACGCGAACGGGGCTGACGCCTCCTGCGCGGACCTGTTCACAGGAATTCGCTGACGTTGCAATGCCAAACCGCATTGCTGTGGCCCAGTCCACGGCTTGACCCTGTTTAGTGGTGCTCCATTCATATGCGAGGCCTGCTACAAAAGAGTCACCGGCGCCAACAGTGCTCACCGTTTCAACGGGATAGGACGCGGCCCACTCGATCTGGTCGCCGTTAGCCATTGCAACTCCCATTTCACCAGCGGTGACGAATGCTCGGAGTGCACCTCTTTGACATAATTCTAAAGCTGCTTTCTCCGCGCGATCTCGAGTTAAATCGTGATCATGTATCTGCGAATCCATGACGTCAGCACGGCCTTGCCTTAGCGCGGCCTCTGCTTCATCAATGTTTGGGGTCACAACGTCCGGCTTGGCGCTTAGACTCGCTGCGAGCCACTGCGGGTTTACATCAATGAGAACTTCTGCGCCTTGGTTGTGTATTCCATGGATGAGGCTCACTAAGGACTCTGGATCCAAATCCGGCGGAAAGCTTCCCATGACCAAGACGATGTCTCCAGATTTGGTAGCTGCGACAATGCTGTCGCGGGTTGCATTCCAGTCGGCCTTGGACATCGGGTGTCCCGCGTCATTGACCACGGTTACTCGATTGCTGGCTTCCTCGAGGTAAATACTTGAAATGCGAATTGGCCCCGCAACGTCAATGAGTTGAGCTTGGGCCCCTTCTGTTTCGAGGAAAGACTCGTATCGGGCTCGGTCCTGCGCACCCGTGGGGATGATCAGCGGCGCTGAGCGACCGAAAGCCCGCAATACCCGGGCTACATTGATGCCTTTTCCTCCGGCTGTGAGCTCTACGTTGAGCGTCCGCATTACGGCCCCGGGGATCAATTCGTTGACTGTAATGGTGCGGTCGAATACTGGGTTTGGATTCACGATAATCAGGGCCATGCCGCACCTCCTTAATCTCCATGGCCTCAGCACCACGCAACATGTTCAGGTAGGTAATCGTTGACCTGAGGTAGACGGACTCTAGCCCCGAAGATCAGGGAACTGACCTCGTGTTACCGAATCGTTATAAAATGGCGCGGATTACCTCTCGGCACTGAGCGTCAATTCCTTCACCGGCATCCACGACTCGGTGGCCGATCACGGGCCAAGGAACACGCTCCAGACCCTGATCGCGGCTGCGCACCTGTGCGTCGCGGGGAGAGTTACGACCAATTATTCGACCCATTCGAATTTCCGGGTCGAGGTGCAGCCAGATGAAATCCACCTCTGCTACCTCGCCGCATTCGCCCAGCCAGTCGCTCCATAATCTGGATGACCGTGCGTGTTGGGAAAACGGTCCCGATGCGATGAGCAGATCCCGTGAATGCTCACGAATAGCTCCCGCGAGTTCGGAGTACCGCTCAGACTTAAAAGTTTCCAACAGCTCTGGTTCAGATAATTCCGGGTTCTCATTCCGCCGGATTTCAATAATTTCATGGCTCACCGTGTCAAAATCAAGGTGCGGGATACCGAGATCTTCCGCGACCGAATTCGCCAAAGTAGACTTTCCGCTACCCGCAGGTCCCGCAATAACTATCAACCGCACGGGGAACATCATCCACCATGCGAACCAGAAGTTCACACAATAGGAGTCACAGCATGGCTGAGATCCAGACCCAATCTGTCCACGGCGAGCCTTCCTTTTCGATATCTAGTGATTCCACTACAGCGTGGATGACCCTTCGCGGTAGCCACATTTCACCCGTTATTTTCCATTTAGGCAGTGAGGATTTTTCACCGTACAGCTGTGCGCCATGGGCACCCGGGGAACACCACAACATCGGTCCCCTTCTCGATGTCTTACGCGGGGACTTTTGGTGCCTCCCATTTGGAGACTCACCTGTGGGTCCTGCGCACGGGGAGACGGCTTGTGAAGCGTGGACGATCGTGTCCGTCACAACCTCGAGCGCTCACCTTCGAATTGATGCTAGCGATACGGGTGCCCGCGTAGACAAAATTGTCAGTGTCCGCGATGGCCAAAGCGCACTTTTCCAGGAATTCACCATCACCGGACTTAACGGCGCATACTCTTACGGAACACACCCGATTTTGGATTTATCTTCCTTTCCCGTTGGTACTGCACGCATTAGCACTGGGGCACTACGCTGGGCCAGCGTCGTTCCCGGAATTTTTTCGGACCCAAATGCAGGCGAAACGCAAATCCTTGATCCAGGCGCAGAGTTCGAAGACCTCGCTGTCATTCCCATGATTGACGGAGGTGTCCTCGACCTGTCAAGTTACCCGACGGCCACAGCACATGAAGACCTTGTGATGCTTACCCAAAAAGGTGACGAGCAGCATCTGGGATGGACGGCTGTGAGCGTTCCAGGGTACACCTGGATTGCCCTTAAAAACGTTCGAGATTTTCCCTCCACACTTCTTTGGGTTTCCAACGGCGGCCGCACCCAAGTGCCTTGGCAAGGCCGCCATGTAGGGCGCCTGGGAGTCGAAGATGTGTGCTCGTATTTCCACCGGGGACTCGTGGATAGCCGCAAAGACCTTTTGTCACACTTGGGAATTCCTACAACCCGTGAATTCCGCGAATCTGAGACAACAACCCTCCGATCCTTACAATTTGCGGTGGACACGCCCGCGGAGTTCGGTCGCGTGATTGCTATCGAAACTCCAGCAGCCGGAAGGATCCGGATCATTGACGAAGAGGGTCGCTCCGTCGAGTCTAAAATTGACTGGGAATTCGTACTCCTAAAAAAATAGGCAGGACTCCTTGGCGCCAATGAAGATTTAGTATTGCGTACCTGTCGCACGCGAAACTCGCTAATCCCTAAACTACGGCCATGACGTCAATGGAAGCAGCACCTGCAAAATTACCTTCTAATCAATTCGATCACTTTTATAGAGGTGGATATCGAATTGGGAAGTTGCGCAATGGCCCCGGCGGACCCATGCGACCTGAGGAGTGGATTGGGTCAACCACAACTAGATTCGGGGAGAACGCAACGGGGCTGTCCAAGTTAGCAGATGGAACCTTGCTAAAAGACGCCATTGACGCCAATCCGGTCTCATGGTTGGGGCAGAAGCATCTTGATACGTTTGGGGCGTCCACAGAGATCTTGGTGAAATTACTAGATCCGGACCAACGGCTCCCCGTTCATTACCATCCGGATCAAAAATTTGCTGCCGAAAAATTACACATTAATCACGGCAAGACCGAAGCATGGATAATTCTTGAGGCTCCCCCACAGGCCAGGGTGGGACTGGGATTTAACCGCCAGATGGAAAAATCTGAGGTTGCCGCGCTCGTGGCGGCACATGACTCCGAAGCCCTGCTTGAGTCCTTGGTCTTCACTGAGGTAACTGCAGGTGACGCGGTGTTTGTTCCGGCCGGAGTCCCCCACGCCATTGAATCCGGGATATTTGTTCTTGAACTTCAAGAACCAACGGACCTTTCAATTCTTTTGGAGTGGGATGGCTTCGCGGTTGACGGTGATAAAGACGGTCACCTCAACCTCGGGTTTGACACCGCACTTGACGCCTTACGACTCTCGCCGCTGGACGAAAACGAAAGCGCACAAGTCGTCGGTAAGTTTGATACGGAAGCCGATTCACCACACTCGATTTTCCAGTCGGTCGCGGACCCGTTTTTTCGGGCCGACTATCTCCCCGGAAACGGCGAAGAAACCGAAGCCGGATTTGGAATCTTCCTGTGCCTGTCAGGCGCAGGCGAACTTCACTTTGAGAACTCCGATCAACTATCGGTGTCTATCGGTGATGCCCTTGTGATACCCCACTGCGCCGGAAGTTTTCAAATCAATGGCTGCGCTGGAATTTTGTGCCGCCCTCCTGAAGCATAAATCGGGTCCTCACAACACTCGCATTACCTGTAGCCAAACGTCTCAGCTTCCGCAAGCGTGTCGGCAAAGCGCTTGACTCCAACTGCAGTCAAATGGGATTGCACATTTTGTGCCGCCGCCGCTAC
>DEZY01000001.1:1038-15614 GCA_002365735.1 Actinobacteria bacterium UBA3120 | reverse complement strand
AAAGCGTCCCCTGCGCCAGTTGTTCCTCGGATCTGTGTTTCGGGTACTTTCACCGATCCTTGTCGCCAGGTTTTTCCGGTCGAATCAGCCGCAACCGCGCCGGCGGGAGTGTGAATCACCGCAAGCCGCGAGACTCCGCGAGAAATAAGACCTTGAGCCATGCCTTCAAGTAAATTCCAGTTGATGTCTTTATCTGCGCCTTCGACTTTCGCAGATACATCAAGTAACGCACCCGCCTCAGACTCATTGATAATCAACGAAGATAAGTGAGGGAGGCATGGGAGCACCAACTCCTTGGTGACGACTGGGTCAAGGGTCACCATTTCCATATTTGACTCAATCCCGAGCGACTTCGCACGTTTAAGCGCTTCCACCCATTGGTTGGCTTCTCCCCTCGATGGGGAGTCAGCAAGCTTGTGAAGGCCCGGCGCGCCGAGGTGAAGGATGCGGGGCGTGAATTGATCGAGGTCCACTGAAGTGAGATCTAAATCCTCATTTGAGCCGGCGTGAAAGAGGAATGTTCGTTTTCCATTGGAATTTAAAGTGAGCGCATCTGCATAACCAGTGTGCTTCGTCTTCGTTCGTTGTATGCGCGAGTTCCCAATGCCGAACTGCGAGGTCTGCTCAAGAATGTATTCACCATCAGAATCCTGACCAATGCACACGATCGCTTCAACGGGAAGGTCACGGTCCAGCTGGCGCAAATTGAAAGCGATGTTGAGACCTGGTCCGCCAGTGCTTTGGCTCATTTCATCAATGACCACAAGGGACTCTAATTCAGGCAGGTGATCAATCTTTTTTGTGTAGTCAACGGTGGTTGTTCCGATGCACAGCACGCCTCGTCTCATCAGTCACCCAGAAGAGCGGGCTCAGTTATTTGTCGATCTACTGTGAGGGATCTCTTAGGTGTGATCTTTTTCTCCGTAAGTGACTTATGGTATTCCTCAACCGCTTTGTCGGGTGTCATTGAACCTTCGATCACCGGGCGCATCAATCTCACAATGTCGCTCTGTGACTCGGCCCGCTGAATCTTTTTACCAAAAAGAGCAACACGCGCACCGGCTTGTTCGCCCTGCTTGAGGAGTTCGAAAGTATCTCGGGTTGTTCCAGATGGTCCGCCCAAAAGACCCACAACGAGCGTCGAATCATGCTCGGTTAACTCTTGCAGGTGTTTGCCACCATTAAAGGCTACTTTGAGAAACAGTGGCCGCTCCGCCGCAGTTACTCCAGCGAGGGATCGAACAATACTGTCGTTGACGAAGCTGCCGTAATCTACTTCTTTCAGGTTAGTTGGCGCATTGGGGTTAAACACTTCGAGGAAATAACGCATCCCGAGATCGCCCGCCTGCATTCGGAATTCCTTAAAGGCTGCAAGGCTTTGCAGATCAGCATCGGTGTCGTTATTGAATGTCATCGAATAGAGCACCAAGTCGCAAAATTTTCGAACCCTTTTTAGGTTAACGGTCTGAAATGCGCGCGACGGTGACCCCAAGTGATTGGACTTGCGAGGGTTCCAGATATCGGTGGTGTCATTTCCGCGAACCGCCAACGTCACCTTTTTCAACTGCCCGGGCTTCATCGAAAGCACTTCGCCATTTGCTGCTGAGGTCAGCATGATGTCAATGTCACCCTGTTCAATGAGTGCTTTCATGTCACCGATGTATTCCTGACGAGTCGGATAAATACCGGGACCCGCTGCGCCCATCTCGTTTCCCGGACGCGGTGCCGCAGCCGTAACTCCCAGAGACATATCCGCATCTTTTGCATCAGCAATGATGAAATCCGTTGGCTTATATTTGCCACCAATAATCCTTGCCAATTTGGTATCGAGTTTTTTTGTCATATTCGTTTTAGGTGAGTTCACGAGGCAAACCTACCGGTAACTCGCCTGCCAGATGAAGGGATGCTGATGTAAAACAGAGACGGCTCAGACTTTCGTCCGATGATAGGCGTCCTGCAAACCGTCACGAGCCATGTCCCCCACCTCAAATTTCCTGGTTCGTGGGCAGCATCACAAGATCTCGGATCGTGATGTGACGTGGCGTGTTGAGCATGAACATCACCGCATCAGCAACATCTTCAGATCGCATACCGCGACCCGCAGCAACCTCTGTCTCGATGCTCGCATCGCCATTCACCACACCCCAAAGTTCATTGAGAACGATGCCCGGCGCGACGGCTCCCAGTCGCACCCCACTACCAATCAACTGTTGCCTGGTTCCGTGGACGAACGCCTGCACCGCGTGCTTCGTTGCTGAATAAATCGGTTCCCATGCGATGACCTGATGCCCGGATACCGAACTCGTGACGATGATGTCACCGGCACCTTCACTGATGAAGTGGGGCAGCACCGCGTGCACAGAGTGCATGGCACCCAGCACATTGGTCCGCCCGATCGCGTCGACACGAGCCGCATCGACTTCCCAGCCCTTTTCTGGCAGGTAGAGACCAGCGTTGGCCAGCAGCACATCAAGCCGGCCAAAAATATTTTGGGCCCGGTCGACGGCGGATTTTGCAGTTAGCGGGTCCGCAATGTCTCCTACGACAAGCTCCGGAGCGTGGGTAAACTCCGGTGCCACGCGCTCGAGTCGGGTGAGATCACGGCCAACGATCACGAGCCGCGTTCCGGCGCGGTCTAACGCGAGAGCGCAGGCCAGTCCGATACCGGAACTGGCCCCGGTCACAATTGCTACGGGGTTGGCAATGCTCATCTATGCTCCTTTAATCGACATTGAGTGCATTTCGACGATAAGCCTCATCGGGCCGTTGATCAATCCGATTCACCTGTTGGGGTTGCAGAAAACGGGGCCCGCCTGCGGCCAGGGACCCGTGCAGAATGCGAGCGTTCTTCACGGCCATCTCGGTGAGTTGCAGAGCATCGCGGGGGGAGTCAGAAACTACGAAAAGTCCGTGATTCGCGAGGTAAATGATCTTGGGCGCCACGCCTTCTTCGGCCATGAAAGTGGTCACGGCTTCGCGTACGGCTAGCGCCAGCGGCACGCCTGGATCGGTATACGGAACTAGCACCTGACGACGACCGAGCATCACGATCGCATCGGGGTAAAGGGAGCCCTCGACGAGAAGGTGCGCATTGGAGGAGCATGTGAGCATATTCACTGCCGTGGGGTGGGTATGACTGATGACCTGCGCAGGGGTGATCTCGTAAAGCACCGCATGCAGGATCGCCTCGACAGAAGGTATTTTTGAGGTCTGAGAACGCAACGATGCTTGATATGTGGCCTTCGTCCGGTCGTCGAAAGATTCGCCGTCGAGCAAAGTGAGAATGGTGGGGATATCTACATCAACGAAATCGTCGTCGTTCATGGTGGCCAGTGCGCACCCGCTTGCCTTGATTGCCATGGTGTGATCGTCGAGTCTCATTGACACGTTTCCTTCTGCGCTGAGCACCAAGTCTCGATGTGGTTCTCCGAGCGCATGGCACAGATCTAGAAGAGCATCGCGTTTATTCATGTCAGTTTTCCTTTTGTTGGGCGTGAGTCACGGCTCGCGCCTGGTCCATGGTGTCAAACACACCGGCGCTCACCGCCTGGACGCAGATATTGCCGATGCTCGTAGCCTCTGGGTGACCCACTCTGACAGGTAGGTCTGTTGCCTGTTCGGTGAGCGCCACCAGCTGTTCGATGCGAGAACCGCCACCGATCATGATGATCTCCCGAAGTGGAGTGCCGGTGATCTCCTTCGCGCGCGCAATCGTCCGAGCAAATGATTCGGCAAGGCTCTCCAGAATCAATCGGACGACCTGCGGGCGAGTCAGTTCGGTGTTTTCGTGACTGCGGCGGTAGAGATCGACAATTTCGGTGGGCATGTCGCGGGTGCCAATGAGCTCCGGCGCTCCACAATCGATTGTTCCTTCCACACGTGCCGACTCACTTTCCGCCGCCACGAGCAGGTGCGTACGCAGACTCGATGTGTCCGTTGATGTGTCAACTTTGCTGCTCCCGTTCGCACCGGCATCGGCGACCACCCAAATGCGCAGGCACTCCTCGAGTAGCCAGGTTCCACTGAGATTGCGGATCAGCAGTGACGATCCATCGGCCGCAACCTCATTGGTGAAGCCAGCCTGCTCAGCTTCTTTAGTCAATACGGCTGTTTCGTTCATGCGGCCAACCAGCGCCCACGTGCCGCACGAGACCACGGCCGCATCCGAGCTCACTGATGTGACCGCTGCGAAGGCGCTTGCCGTGTCATGTGCCGGCGCTCGGTAAACGGGGATGGGGTTACGTGCACCGATGCGTTCGGTGACGGTTGCGAGGGTGGGGCCTGCCAAGGATCCGGTCTCAACAATGTTGGCAACGACAGTGCCGGGAATCCCCCAGCGCTCCATGAGGTCCCCTGCCCATTCGTGGTTGGTCCAGTCAAGTAGGCCTGTGGTTGATGCGATGGTCCGCTCGGCACCCCGCACTCCGGTAAGCCACAGGGTCCACAAATCTGGCGTCAACAGTGCGGTCACCCCTGGTTGCAGAAGACCAAGGCGCGCATCGCGGATGAATTGGAAACAAGTGTTGATGGGAAGTTCGGTGATTCCCGTGCGCGCGTATGCCTCAGATGAAGACACCATTTCATTGGCTAGTTCGACAACCGAATCCTCCGCGGCCCGATAATGACGTACTGGTGCGACGAGGGAGTTGCTCGCGTCAACAATTCCGTAGTCGACACCCCAAGAATCAACAGCGATGCCGGCAAGGGTGGACCCGCATTGCGCGACACGCGTACAGGCGTGGGCGAGACCTGTAAGTGTCTCCTCAAACAAGTACTCGACATCCCAGCACAACACGCCGTCAATAATGATCGGGGTGTTCGCAAACCGATGAACCTCGTCGAGGGTGAAGCCATCGGGTCCGAACGTTCCAAGGGCCACTCGCCCGCTCGTGGCTCCGAGGTCAACCGCGGCAAAACTGCTCTTTGTCATATGGCGGTGTAGCCGCCATCAATCACGATGGACTGACCGGTGAGATACGAGGACTCCGACGATGCGAGGTAGGTGAGCGCACCGACCAGATCGGCTGGCTCACCCATGCGCCCCATGGGGATTAGCGAAGTCCATTGTGCTGCAAGCTCGGGGTTCGCATCCATGAATTGGCGGGTCATGTCGGAAAGCGTGTAGCCCGGTTCAAGCGCATTGACGCGGATGCCCGAGGGCGCCCATTCCACTGCAAGGGATTTCGCCAGCATACTTACCGCAGCCTTGGATGAGTTGTAGGAAGCTTGGAATTGCGGGATGTTCACGACCCGGCCCGACATCGACGAGACGAAGATGACTGAACCGTGCCGGCCCTCTGCGAGCAGGCGCCGAGCGAAGGATTGCGCTGCATAAAAAGTCCCGCTCAAGTTGATCTCGAGGACTCGTTGCCAGTCCGCAGAGGTGACCTCCGTGCTGTCACCCCAAATGGTGATACCGGCAGAAGTGATCAGAAGATCGGCGGTGCCCAGCTGCTGTTGCAGGTGCTCCACGGCTGCCTCGACCGCTTTGGCATCTCGGACGTCAGCGATCACGCCGGCGGCAACAACGCCAGTCTCTTTGGCGAGATTCGCGGCCGAGTCGGACACCTCTGGGAGCAGGTCGATCAGTCCAATGGAAGCACCGCACTTAGCCAGAGCGCCTGCCATGGCGAGTCCGATACCGCGGGCGCCTCCAGTCACGATGGCGGTCGAGCCACTCAGGTCAGGCATAGTTCCTCGTCTCATTTAGTAGATGTGGATACAGATGTGGATGCTGAACAAGTGTCAATTCGCGCAGGATATCGGCTGTGTTAGCGACACACACGGTAATCATCGCAACTCCACCAACTCGCGATACGGGTCCAATCGAACATCATTCGTGTCAAGCTCGGTGACGATCACATCTATCTCGGATAGGTCAACTGAACGTACTGCTGAACGTTGCGAAAGTTTGGTGGCGTCTATTGCCAGAATCACACGATCGGATGCGTTCGCGAGCGCGTGCTTCATGCCGACCTCCTCAATTGTTGGTTCCATGGTCCCGGTGTCGGGATCCAGTGCCGTGGTCGACAAGATGCAACACGAGAGCGTGAATCGCTCGATCGTTTGTTGCGCAACTATGCCAACCAGACTTCCGGTGCGCGGATCGAGCTCGCCGCCGGACAAGATGATTTGGACCTTCGACGTATTCTGTAACGCTTGAAATGTCTGGACTCCGTACGTGACAACGAGGGGCGGTGGGACATCTGGCATGGCTTCCGCCAGGCAATAAACAGTGCTCGATGCGTCCAGACCAATCGAGTCGTGCTCTCGGAGGAGTGGTTGCAGTTTTTCTGCGATGCGGCGTTTGGCCGTCAGCGCTCGTGACTGTCGCACAGTAAATTCCGCCGTGCCCACATAGATCGCACCGCCGCGCACGAGTCGTGCGCGTCCAGATCGTTCAAGTGTTTTTAGGGCGCGGCGGATGGTCATCGGGTGCACGCCGAACCGCTTGGCCGCGTCCTCAATCCCCACGCGATTCTCCTCGCGCAGCGTCGAGAGCAGTAATTCCTGACGCTCCTCGGCGGCAAGGGATCCTTCGATGGCCATGGGTCTCCTAGTTGCCAGTATTGTTATACCTTGTTAATCTAACATCTTATTACATTGTTACAACATTGGGAGTCATTGTGAAGTCGTCTACTATCGCCGACCTACTAGGCCGATCGAATCGGCTCGGCTCCGATCCGCGCAACACCAACTACGCCGGTGGCAATACCTCAGCCTGCGGTGAGGTCGTCGACCCCGTCACGGGAACACCGATCGAAGTCATGTGGGTTAAGGGATCCGGCGGAGACCTCGGGACACTCACCGAATCTGGTCTTTGCGTCCTACGCGTTGATCGGATGCGAGGACTGGTAGACGTATTTCCAGGCGAGGAGCACGACGACGATATGGTCGCGGCCTTTAACTACTGCCTACATGGCACCGGCGGGGCAGCCCCATCTATCGACACGGCAATGCACGCACTGATCGGACTCGCACATGTGGATCACCTCCACCCCGACTCTGGTATCGCTCTTGCCACTGCCGCTGATGGCCCAGAACTCACCCGGCGATGTTTCGGTGACACCGTCGTATGGGTGCCATGGCGCCGACCGGGCTTTGCGCTCGCGCTAGATATTGCCGAGATCCAACGCAGCAACCCGCAGGCGATCGGCTGCATTTTGGGCGGACATGGCATCACTGCTTGGGGCGACACATCCGAGGAGTGCGAGGCAAACTCTGATCGCATCATCCGCACCGCAGAGCGATTTATCAGCGAAAATGGCCGCCTCGACCCTTTTGGTCCTGTGATACCAGGGTACGAACCCTTGCCCGAGGACGAACGCTACGCACTTGCAGCCCGCCTAGCACCCGTCATCCGCGGTATAGCTTCACGCGATCGACGTATGGTCGGACACTTGACGGACAGCAGTGTCGTTCTTGACTTCCTTTCACGCGAACGTCACCGTGAACTCGCCGCTCTCGGTACTTCGTGCCCGGATCATTTCCTGCGCACGAAGGTGCGACCGATGGTGCTCGATCTCCCACCATCATCACCCGTGGCAGAGATTGAGGCTCGACTTCACGAACTGCACGAGGAGTACCGGACTGAGTATGCGGCTTACTACACGCGGTGGGCTACGCCTAACAGCCCGCCCATGCGCGGTGCAGATCCTGCCATCGTCCTCGTCCCTGGGGTTGGCATGTTTTCCTTCGGCGCCAACAAACAGACCTCCCGAGTCGCGGGAGAATTCTACGTCAACGCCATCAACGTTATGCACGGCGCCGAAGCGCTCTCCACCTACGATCCCATTTCCGAGCAGGAGAAGTTCCGCATTGAGTACTGGGCTTTGGAAGAGGCGAAACTGCAACGGATGCCCGCACCAAAACGACATTCTGGCCGCGTCGCACTTGTCACGGGTGGGGGCAGCGGGATTGGTAAAGCGACCGCCGAAACACTCGTCCGCGATGGAGCCGTGGTTGTCATTGCCGATCGCAATATCGAGGCCGCGCGCGCCGTCGCCGAGCAACTCGGTGGCCCTGACGTAGCGGTCGCGGTGGAGGCTGATGTGACAGATGAAGTCGCGGTGCACATCTTGGTCGCCGCTGCTGCGTTGGCCTTTGGTGGCGTTGATCTGGTCGTGAACAACGCGGGGCTGTCCGTGAGTCAGCCCCTACTCGATACCACGATCCACGACTGGGACTTGCAACACGATGTAATGGCTCGCGGGTCCTTCCTCGTTTCACGCGAGTGCGCGAGAGTGATGATCGCGCAGAAAATGGGTGGCGACATTATCTACATCTCGAGTAAGAACGCTGTCCTTGCGGGCCCCTCGAACATTGCCTACAGCGCAGCCAAAGCGAATCAGTCGCATCAGGTGCGACTGCTCGCTGTCGAGTTGGGCGAGTACGGCGTCCGCGTAAACGGCGTTGCCCCAGACGGAGTTGTTCAAGGGTCTGGAATATTCACAGGCGGTTGGGGGGCAAATCGGGCGGCGGTCTACGGAGTGGAGGAAAAAGACCTCGGCGTTTTCTATGCCCAGCGCACTATATTAAAGCGTGAAGTCCTGCCGGCAGATGTTGCTGCTGTAGTGAGCACGCTTGCCTCAGATGAGTTCTCACGCACCACAGGCTTGATCGTTCCCGTGGACTCCGGGGTTGCCGCAGCGTTCCAGCGCTAGGAAAGCCCAAATCCGCTCAGTAAGGGCGCAGTCGAACCATCGAAGGGTCGAGTTGATCAACGCTGGTGACACCCATGAGTTGCAGGGTGGTCTTGATCTCTTTAGAGAGGATGTCCACCACTCGTTGCACCCCACCCTGACCGCCCGCCATCAATCCATATAGATAAGCGCGGCCCACGAGCGTTCCCGTGGCTCCGAGTGCGAGGGCTGCAACGATGTCAGTACCGCTCATAATACCGCCGTCGATATACACCTCCGTGCGGTCTCCTACCGCCTCGACAACACTGGGAAGTAACTCAAGAGGGACGTTCCCTTTGTCAATCTGACGGCCGCCATGGTTGCTAAGCACGATCGCATCGACACCCAGATCGGCAAGGACCTGTGCATCTTCCAACGCCTGCACACCTTTTACCATCACCGCGCCATCCCAATTGTCACGGATCCACTTGATGTCCTCGGAAGTTATACCGGGATCAAAAACCCGCGTCAGAAGATCGCCGACGGTGCCGCCAGTAGTGGAGAGCGAAGCGAAAGTTAGTGGCTCAGTTGTCAACACATTCGCCCACCACTTGGGATGGCGGGACATGTCCAGAATCGTTCGGAGGGTGAGTTGCGGGGGGATCGTGAGACCATTGCGAACCTCACGCCAACGAATACCACCCACCGCCGTGTCCACCGTAAGAATCAATGAGTCATAGCCGCTCTCCTTCGCGCGCCGCATCAGCTCCACGGCTTGCGATCGATCACGTGATACATATAGTTGGAACCATCGACGCACCTCGGGCGTCGCAGTTGCCAAGCCCTCGATGCTCGTCGTGCCCAATGTCGACAGCGCATAGGCGATACCCGCCCGCTCCGCAACGGCCGCAACGGCTGGTTCACCTGCGTGATGCATCATGCGGGTGAACCCGGTCGGGGCGAATACGAAAGGCAATGCGTTTGTCTTGCCAAGAATCGTGGTCGACAGATCAACATCAGCAACATTGCGCATAATGCGCGGCGTGAACTCGACCCGTCGGTATGCGTCACGACTACGGTCCAAGCTGCTCTCAGACATCGAGCCACCGTCGGTGTAGTCGAAGACCGACTTCGGGGTAGACCGCCTGGCCATTTCGCGCACATCCCACACGCTCGCGCAGCGCTCCAACCTGCGCTGAAGACGGGATTTGCTTCGATCCGGCTTTCCGATCAGTGGAAGAATCTCCGACGGCCTCGGTAGGCGTCTACTCTTCACTCAATGCTCCACTTCATCAGCCTGGCCAGATCACATCAAGAGCAAATATGAATCTCTTAATAGCAGGCAGCGTATAACATCGAAAACGCCTCCGGTGGCGCATGTATTGGTTCTTACACGCCTGCCGCCATCAATGAAGATACTAGGAAATCTTGTGGAGCACGAAATTAGTGGCTGGCCACGTACACAGAATTGGCTGACTCTCCGCCGGTGAGTGGATTAGGGAAACTCACAACGTGCGTGGATACCTCAGCGAAGACGCCGGACAAGACCCCAAGAAACTCCTGATCCGGCGGGTCGTCTGACCAGAGCGCGAATACACCGCTCGCTTTGAGGTGTCGCCGCATGGATTGCAGACCCTCCCGTAAGTAGAACGACGAATGACTTTGGTGCAGCACGTGTCGCGGAGTGTGATCAATGTCCAACAGAATAGCGTCGTAATGATCTGGTCGGCCCGCGCCGAAGCCCACCGGACCATCAACAAGTGCGAAGAAGTCACCCTCTAACAGGTGGGTTCGCGAATCAGTTGCGAGCCCTGCCGTATCGGGCAAGAGTTCGCGCTGATGCCAGTTGATTACTGGAGCGATAGCGTCAACGACGGTTAGGGTCTGGACTCGGGGATCGGCCAATGCAGCGACAGCGGTGTATCCCAATCCCAGACCGCCCACCAGCACATCAATGCGGTCGCCAGTTACTTGTGCAAGTCCAATCCGGGCAAGCTCGATCTCAGCAACAGTGAACAGGCTGGACATGAGGAACTCCTCCCCCAATTTCACTTCATAGACGTCGACCCCCAACGTCGGGTCTACTCGGCGTCGTAGGGAGATCTCTCCTCGGGCAGTGTCCTGCCAATCGATCTCTTCAAAGCGCAGAGCCATCGCAATTCCTTGTCCCTCATGATCAACCCGCGGGTCAGCACGCAAGTGACGAGCTGAGTTTCCTTAATATAGCTTGATCAAAACACGTAAGCACTCACTCACCGACGTCGAGGCAAGTATCTACCTCGTTTCGCCCGAACCTGGTCAAGGCAACCAGTCATCGACCGCCTACGGTCAGGGTATGCGGTTACTTCAGGGTTTCGTCAGGGCTGCACATCCATTGCCCACGATCGCCGTCTCGCTGGTCATCACCGCATTTGCGTGGAGTCTTGGTTGGACCGGTTGGCCACTGGTCACCGTATTCGCAGCGATTCTCATTGGCCAGTTATCGGTTGGTTGGAGCAACGACGCCTTCGACGCTTCCTTAGATGCCCGCGTGGGGCGCACAAGTAAACCAACGGTGGCCTTGAACGTGTCAGCCCGCGCACTATGGATCGCCGCAGCTTCCGCACTGCTCATTGCAATCCTGCTCAGTTGGGCAGTCGCGGGTTGGTTAGGTGGTTCATTCCACGTATTCGCGATCCTGATGGCTTGGCTCTACAACATTCGCCTCTCCCGCACCGTGTGGTCCTGGCTCCCGTACGCGTTGGCTTTTGGCGTGATGCCAGCCTTCCTTTCTTTTGGATTTAACGATGAGCCTCCGACCGTTTGGGCTGTAGCCGTGTTCGCAATCATCGGAGTGAGCGCCCATCTGGCAAACGCATTGCCAGATGCCGACTCTGATGCTGGCGCAGGCGTTGGTGGACTCGTGGTTCGTTTAGGGATCCGCCGATCCGTGCTTTTGTGTTGGCTCCTACTCGCACTGGGCAGTGGCGTTTTGGTTGTCGTCAGCTTCTCCGCGAGCATCTGGCTGGCACTGATCATTGCCGGTGCATTCGTTTCAGCCGTGATCCTGGGCTCGCGTTGGAACCACCGAGCCGGAATGTTTCATGTGCTGATCGCAATGGTGGGTATTGACGTTGCCGCATTGGTATTTGTTACCGCAATCGGCTAGGCGGCTAAGGAGTCCACTATCCGGTTGAAGACTCGCGGCATCGCCCGCGCCACGGGAACGATCATGGGTCGCAGTCCGCGACGAGAGGACGCCCACAGTAATCCACCGGTCATTAAACGGTAGGACCTTGTCACTTTCTGCCACTCGTGCTCATAGCGCTCTGGTTCGTCCGTGAGAACTGCGTTCACTGCTGCTTCCGCCTCGGCAAAGCCCAACCGTAAACCTTCGCCGGTCAGTGCATCGATGTAACCGGATGCATCACCCACCAAAAGTGCCCGATCGGCCGAACGCGCACTCACCCGTTGAAGCAGTGGGCCAGCTCCGCGCAGATCACTCACCCGTGGTGCCGAGTCAAGTCGCGCAGCAAGCTCGGGAACCCGTGCAATCGAATCATCAAGGTTGAGCACAGATCGACCAAGAACGGCAACGCCAACAGTATCGGCGCTAACCGGTGTGACATAGATTTCAGAATCTTCCAGCCAGTACACCTCAACTAAATCGCTCCAGGGCGTGACACCAAAGTGTTGGCGGATACCGAAACGTTGCGCACCGAATGCAACCTCCCCCAGGCCAAGGAGTCTTCGAACATTCGAGTGCAATCCGTCGGCGCCGACGAGGTAACGGGCGCGCAGCCCGCCCGCTTCTATCCAGCCATCACCTTGAGAGATCGAATCCACTCGACCGGTGATCATTTCGACTCCAAGCTCTTGTGACCGCTCTAGTAGCGCGGTATGCAGGGCAAGGCGCCGCACTCCTCGACCTGGCCCCGATCGGAACCGTGCCTGGGCAACTCTTCCTTTGGAGATGTAACGGATTCCATGAAAGTCTTGCCCGATCGGATCAACGCCAACTGCGCGTAACCGCGACAGTGCATCTGGCATTAAACCCTCACCGCAGGCTTTATCGATCGGTCCAGAGCGTTGTTCAACCACAGCGACATCAAGACCACTGAGCCGCGCGAGGACAGCAGTCATCAACCCGACCGGTCCACCTCCTGCAACAATTAGGTCAATCATTTGGGAAGTGTCCCAAGTGCCGCGTTCTCAACCCGAAGTCGCACGGCAAGCAGCGGCAGATTCAATGCGGTGAACACGATCGCGGTGACCCAGGCGAAGCCGACCATGGGCAGCGCTATTCCCTCAATCACAACGGCAACGTAATTCGGGTGGCTTAGCCAACGGTAGGGGCCGCCCGTAACGCGTGGAAGTCCAGGAACAATCACGACGAGCGTATTCCACCTCTGACCCAGAGTTGTAATGCACCACCAGCGAAGTGCTTGCGAGGCAAGGACCAACGCACACATGGTCCATGCGAAAGCAGGATTGATTGGTTTTTGCCACACCCACACTTCAACAAGTGAACCAACAAGCAGAAACACGTGCAGAGCTACCATGTATGGGTAATGGGACCGACCAAATTCAACACCCCCGTGCTGCGCGCTCCAACGAAGGTTTCTTTTTGACACGACGAGTTCGACGACTCGCTCCACGGCGACGAGTGCAATCAGGATAGTGAAAAGGACTATTCCCGTCATTGGATCACCATTGCAGTAAAACTAGTTCAGCGCAGAAGCCTGGACCCATAGCAGTCAGCATCCCGGGAGTTCCTGGTTCGGGGACTAACCCGCCCGAACCATAAACAGTGTCGCATAAAACATGCAGAACCGAAGCCGAGGACAGGTTTCCGATCGCTGCAAGGCTGCGCCAAGTAACGTCGAGCTGCCCGTCATGCAGGTCAAGCGCCGACTCCATCGCTTCAAGCACTCGAGGTCCACCCGGGTGACACACCCAGCGCTTGATGTCGGCGATCTTCAGGTCGTGGTCACCGAGAAAGTCACTCACGTCATCCCCGAGGTATTGGTTAATAATGTCGGCAACACCGGCTGAAAGCACAATGCGAAAACCACTTCCCCCAATATCCCAGCCCATGGTTCGTTCTGTGTCGGGGTACAACCGACTGCGAGAAGCCACAACTCTGGGTCCGGTAATCCCCATGCGGGCCGCCCGGTTCGCGCCCACCATGACAACGGCTGCGGCCCCGTCACCAAACAAGCCACTTGCCACGATATTTGGCATTGACACGTCATCGCGTTGCACAGTTAGCGAACACAACTCAACTGACAGTAAAACCGCTACGTCATCAGGATGACCCACCAGGTAGTCGTGCAGCCGTGCAATGCCAGCAGCGCCTGCAACACATCCAAGCCCGAATATTGGCATCCGCTTTACATCTTCACGTAGCCCGAGCCTTGGGACAAGCCTCGCTTCAAGAGATGGTGCAGCAATACCCGTAACTGATGTTGACATGATCATGTCCACGTCAGTGGCCTCCAAGTTCGCGGCGGCCAGCGCCCCTGCGATAGCGGAAGCACCCAAATCAAGTCCAACCCGAATGAACTGGTCATTAGCTGCACCGAAGTCGGCAAGAGCGGCGTAATCCTTCAGAGGGATCGCGAGGTTTCGATGCTTCACCCCGGTAGCGATATGGATGCGTTCGATGATTTGTTGATGAGCCCCTCCCGGAGACACCAGGGCGGTGAACGACTCGATGATTTCCTCCTGCGGATACCCGTAAGGTGCGACTACAGCGTGTGCACCGGCAATGAGGCTCATTGAGTTATCGTAGATGCCAATCGCCGGTGGCGAAAGACGAACTCGATGCCCGACCGCGTGGCTGTGGAGACAATGACCCATCTGCCTCTGGAAACGTGCAGGCTTCGACTTTGATTTCGTGTAAAACCACTAATTCATCCTGCGCATCCGCGGGTCATCTACAGGCGTTGTTCATTTTCACTGGTAACCTCCACC
>DEZY01000001.1:0-833 GCA_002365735.1 Actinobacteria bacterium UBA3120 | reverse complement strand
CATATTCTCGACGGAGGCATGGGACATCTCCTTCGGCGCAAAGGTGTACTGGTTAGCGGTGCAATCGGGTCGATGGAACGTTTCCTTAATGTTGCTTTGGCTAACCGAAATCAAAAAGAAACTGTTCGCGAATCTCACCTCGAGTTTCTGCGTGCTGGTGCAAATGTCATCACCACCAACAACTACGCCTGCGTACCTTCCGCGCTCGCGCTGAGCCCCAATTCTTCTCCACAACTCATTACTGATCTCATCGATGCCGCAGGACAAATAGCGCGACAGGCCTGCCAACTCTATGTTCAAGAACTACCGCTGAATTCCACTGTGCCGATGGTGGCGGGATGTGTACCGCCACTACACGAAAGCTATCGACCAGACCGTGTGGGAAGCGAGAGTGAACTGACGGGTGAATACGCTCACATAGTCGAGGCTATCGCGCCGCATGCGGACCTATTGCTGTGCGAGACCATGAGTTCTGTTCGTGAAGGCAAATTAGCAGCGCAAGCCGCGAATCGGGCCGGTATCCCCGTCTGGATTGCTTGGACCCTTGCTGAAAACTCAAGCGGCACACTTCGTAGTGGTGAGTCGGTTACGGAGGCCGTGGCTGCGGTCAGGTCATACGAAAATGTGCAGGCAATGCTGTTCAATTGCTCGTCTACTGCTTCCATTTCGGCAGCGTTGCCCCTACTTCGCGAAGCTGCACCAAGTAGCGTGCTACTGGGTGCTTACGCGAATGGTTTCCATACAGTCAAAGCATCCGGTGGTGGTAGGGAAGATTCTTCGGGCGGCCAGTCCGAATATGACGGCGCTTCGACACCAGAAGCGTACGCGGAACA
>DEZY01000077.1 GCA_002365735.1 Actinobacteria bacterium UBA3120 | reverse complement strand
AGGCATTGCTTCATTGTGGGGGCAGTCCGGTCGCGTCCGTGCACGACTAGGTCACAACCCCGCACCTGTTGTGTCGCATCCGCGTCTCGTAGAGGAAATACGGGGGTTTCGAGGGGGTTTTTGGGGTCGGGTTGACGAATGTCAGTGACCGGGTCTATCTTTGGATGTGTTCGAACAGGTGTTCGATTTTACCTGCTTGAACTGCCTCCCGGGCCCGGATTCGCGGCTAGGCGCGGTTGGGTCAGTAAGTACCACCACATGATCACAGTCACCGGGGTCGATTCGACCCCGGCCCCGGTGACTGGATTGTGTGCGGGTGGGTCGAGAAAAGTCGGTGTCCTTTCGACACCAGCGTTTTGTCGGTCAACCCGAAGGGATTTGCACATGGTCGGAAAGTTCACGCGACGTCCAGCGTTAGATCTACTGCATTGCGCCCAAGAAAGTTTGCAGGAAGCCGTAGTCGCACACACCCCCCATGAGCGTTACTCCGCAGCGCACCTTGCGGCATTACGGGTGGCTGCGGCAGTTCTTGCCGCTCGTGCGCAAGTGACTCCAGGGCCACGGCGGCAACGGATTCGTAGTGCGTGGGACGTCTTAACCGAGGTCGCCCCAGAACTTGGAGAGTGGGCCGCTTTCTTCGCTGCGGGTGCGAAAAAACGCGCATCGGCACAAGCAGGTATCCCATGTGTTACCGCCCGTGAAGCCGACGACCTAGTCCGAGACTCACAGCGATTCCTGTATGAAGTCGCCGCATCCCTTGATGCACTCGCACAAGGACGATTGCTTTTTGAAACTTCGCCGTCAGATTCACGCCTTCAACTTTTACGCGTGGGCTGAGCCAGTTGCTATGGGAGTTTCACCAGATTCGTTTGCCCATTTACAAGTTGCATCAGGCTATTCACTGCAATACGGGGTGTCCCGGCCAGACGCGCTCGTCGATCATGCCGCTGATCTTGGACAGAAAATTATTGGTCTCACTGACCGCAACGGACTCTATGGCGCAGTGCAGTGGGCCCGAGCCTGTCTGCGCAATGGAATTTCGCCGGTACTCGGGGTGGATCTTGCCGTGGACAAAACCGAAGCAAAAGTAATTTCCGGTAGTGGTGCTCGCAGAACCCCCGCATACGGCGGTCAATGGGTTGATGAAACAAAGCCGCGAGTGATTCTGTTGGCGACAGGAGCCCAAGGCTGGGCATCGCTGTGTCGATTGGTGTCCGCGGCCCATGAACAACGCGGTGACCCGGTTGTATCCTGGAATGCGTTGGCCCAGCATCACGCAGGGATAGTCGCACTGCTTACCGCAGAGTCAGAAGTTGGGCGAGCGTTGCTCACCGGAAAGTCGCACCAGGCTGATGCGTTACTTCGCCCGTGGCGCGCGATCTTTGATCGGTACCTTGGCATTGCAGTTACTTCCCATTTAGAGAAATCAAAATTAAGTTTAACAACTGCAAAAGCTGCTCGACTGCTGTCGTGGTCACGTGAAGCCTCACTGCCAGTTGTTCTAACGAATGCCGTCCGTTATGCCAGTTCGGACCAGGCGAAAGTCGCTGACCTCCTTGATTCTGCGCGGCTCCTTGTTCCCCTTAATTCGCGCCATATCGTAGGAAATAGTCCACAAGGGTTTTTAAAAGATGCCAAACAGATGCACCATGTTGCCCGTGAAATTTGCCAGCAGGCAGGTGAGCGCGATGCATATAAATTAATACGCGACACCCAGCACTTAGCCCAATACTGCGCGTTAGATCCAGCCCGCGATCTTGGCTTAGGCGATGTATTCGTCCCCGAACTTGATGTCCTTTTAAATCGTCCGGTTGCAGAACCAGAGCGAGAAGCAAATCAGATTCTTTTGCGCCGCTGTGAAGATCAATTACCGCAGCGTTACTCCCACTCCCATGACCGGTCCGTTGCATCCCACCGACTTGAAGCGGAAATGCGGACCATTACCCAACTAGGTTTTTCTGGTTACTTCCTTACCGTCGCCCATGTTGTCGACATGGTGAAAGAAAAAGGGATTCGAGTTGCCGCACGTGGTTCCGGTGCCGGAAGTTTGGTCAACTATCTATTAGGAATTTCAGGTGTTGATCCCATTGCCCAGAACCTGCTCATGGAAAGATTTCTTTCACCCCTACGCCGAGTGCTACCCGACATTGATATTGATGTTGAGTCCGAACGCCGACTCGACATTTATCAGTGGATTTTTGACAAGTTTGGAACTGAACGTATTGCGACCGTTTCCATGATGGAGACCTACCGTGCCCGTTCAGCAATCCGCGATGTTGGTTTGGCATTTGGCTTACCCACTTCAGATATTGATGCTTTTGCTAAGGCATTTCCCCATATTCGCGCACGCAATGTTAAATCCGCGCTGGTTGATTTACCCGAGCTCCGACACTCTTCATTTGGCAAGTTGGCCGCAACGGGTGAGATTGATAACTTTCTTAACTTAGTTGAGGCGCTCGATGGGCTACCTAGACATATTGCAATGCATCCGTGTGGGGTTGTGCTATCTGACCTGACGCTGCTTGATCGAACCCCGGTGGAGAGCAGCGCATCGGGGTTCCCCATGTCCCATTTTGATAAAGACGATGTTGAACACATGGGGTTATTGAAACTTGATGTATTGGGTGTGCGCATGCAGTCCGCAATGGCCCATGCGCTCAATGAAGCGGAGCGGGTCACCGGAAATCGTCCGGTGATTGACGGCACAACTCTTGACGACAAAGCAACATTTGAATTAATCCAATCAACCCGAACCCTGGGGTGTTTTCAAATTGAGTCACCGGGTCAGCGTGAGTTGGTGGGTAAATTCGCTCCTGAAACCTTCAATGACTTGATCATTGATATTTCACTGTTTCGCCCAGGTCCGGTGAAGTCAGACATGATCACGCCGTTTCTGCGGGCGCGGCAAGGGTGGAATTCACCAGTATTCCCGCATCCAGATCTTGTCCCGGCATTAACTGAAACCTACGGGGTTGTGGTTTTCCACGAGCAAGTGTTGCGTATTTTTAGCGTCTTTACCGGGTGCTCACTCGCTGAAGCCGATGAATCACGCAGATCCATGGGATCCCCACAAGGTCAAGACGAGATACGGGTGTGGTTTTACTCGGCAGCGTTAGCGCGCGGTTACGACATTGACCACATTGATCGGGTCTGGGAGATCTTGAGAGCATTTGCATCATTTGGTTTCTGTAAAGCGCACGCTGCAGCTTTTGCCCTCCCCACGTATCAATCGGCGTGGTTAAAAACGCATCACCCCGCGGCTTTTTATGCCGGGCTGCTCACCCACGATCCCGGCATGTATCCCAAGCGGTTAATCCTTGACGATGCCCGCAATTTTGGGGTCGCGATTTTGGGCCTTGATATCAATGCATCAAATAACGTGTATCACCTTGAACAGTTACCCGATTTGAGTTTCGGTATTCGGGTGGCTTTCACAGATCTCAAAGAAATTTCTGGAGCCGAAATCGAGCGAATTATTTCCGGTCAACCTTTTTCCTCGCTTTCGGACCTGTGGTTGCGTGCCCGCCCATCTCGACCGGTTACCGAGAACTTAGTTGTTGCAGGAGCATTTGATGCCCTCTACGGCTTCACTTCACGGCAAGTCCGCGGCCGTATCACTCGGCGTGACCTGCTACTTCAAGTTGCAGATCTTGATCGCGGTCGTGGAAAAAGTGAAAAGGGCGCTGCTACTTCCCAGCTCAGTTTTGACGTCACAGATAGTGACAACGGCTTTATTGCGTCGGGTCTACCCGAAATGACAAGTGCACAGCGCGTTAAATCGGAGTTAGAAGTTCTAGGTCTTGATGTCAGCGGCCATGTCATGGATTTTTACGCAGATCTTGTCCAGGGCCTAAACATTATTCAATCGCGTGATCTACTGAGTCGTAGATCCAAGGAAACTATCTTTGTGGCCGGGGTCAAAGTGGCAACCCAGATGCCGCCGGTCCGTAGTGGCAAGCGAGTGGTGTTCCTTACCCTGGACGATTCAACCGGGCCGGTTGATGCAACTTTCTTTGAAGATGCCCAAGGCCCTTATTCCCAGGATCTATTTAACTCATGGATTTTGTTGGTACGAGGGGAAATTCGTAGAACCGGTCCGCGGGGTCTCTCTCTTCGGGCAACAGGTTGCTGGGAGTTGGGAGGTGTTCGACGATTGTGGATTACCGGGGGAGTAGCAGCCGTCAACAACCTTGTTTTGGAGCACGACTTGCCGAATCCCGATGTGCCACGAAAGCGAATCGCGCTCATCCATGCCAGTGGGTTTAGACAATCCCCATATGTTGATATCAAGGCCCCGGGAGAAAATATCCGCAGGACACCAAACGGGGCCGGTACGAGCCAGCTGGATAGCTGAACTTGTACCGGCCCCGAGTAGGCGTTGTCCCCGGGCGTTATGCCTGGGCTAGTGCGTTGGTCTTTAGTTGGGCGAACTCCTGGTCCGTGATAGTCCCGGCGTCAAGAAGTGCCTTAGCGGAAGCAATCTGGTCGGACGGCGAAACGCTTCCTACTGCATTTTGGATATACGCTTTTTGGGCTTGTTCAGCCGCTTTTTCCGCTGTAGAACGTCGCTCTGCCATCGATTTTCCTCGGACAATCAGGTAGACGAAAACCGTGATGGGAGTGAAGAAGATCAGGAAAATAATCCAGACTGCTTTGCTGCCCCCACCCATGTCCTTGTCACTGAACAAGTCCATCAGGACCATGAAAAAGACCATGAAAAACACGATCATAAAAAAGATAATCAAAAACGACCAGAGAACTTCTCCGAAACCCATGTGAACTCCATTCATTAGGTGAAAATGCAATACTAGTCTAACTACCTACCATGTACGGGCATCTCCATTGTGCTCAAAAAGGTACACGTTTCCGACAACGTATCTTTATCTAATATGAGGGAAATCCCTAGGAATGCATGCTCCGCCGTCAGAACATCGTGGATTCACCTGCGATCACGAAGATGCAAGAGCCGTAGTGCAGGATGTGATATCGAAGCCTGGGGACCTCTAAATAGTTACAGCAAGTCAAATTAAGGAGCGCACATGAGTAGAAGCCAAGTGCGTCGTCAAACTGGGAAACTTGATTTTGGCGCCAATGACTCGGGCTGCAATATTTTGCATGTTGACATGGACGCTTTCTACGCCGCCGTTGAATTGCGCGACCACCCCGAGCTCAAAGGAACACCGGTAGTTATCGCCGCCCAGGGGAATCGCGGGGTTGTTCTGACCGCTACCTACGAAGCCCGCGCACTTGGCGTCCATTCGGCAATGCCAATCTCGCGCGCGCGGCGAATCGCGCCCGAAGCAACATTTCTCACTCCACACCATGAAAAATATTCAGAAGTCAGCCGAAACGTCATGGCGCTCTTTGAATCGATTACCCCACTGGTGGAACCGTTGAGCCTTGATGAAGCGTTCCTTGACGTTTCTGGCGCGACCCGCAGGCTGTCCAACCCACTCACTATTGCTGAACTGATCCGGGCCAGGGTGGCAGACGAGCAAGGCATCACCTGCTCCGTTGGGGTGGCGAGCACCAAATTTGTGGCAAAACTGGCATCGACACGAGCCAAGCCCGATGGCCTACTCCTCATTCCGGCAGATCGAGTAATTGATTTCCTGCACCCACTTCCCATCGGTGCATTGTGGGGCGTGGGGGAGAAAACAGAAGAAGTTCTCGTCCGGCTCGGTCTGCAGAGAGTTGCCGATATTGCAAATACTCCAGTGAATACCCTTACTCGGGCTCTTGGCCAAAGCGGAACCCATCTCTATGAACTTTCCTGGGGCCGGGATCCTCGGTCGGTAGTACCCCATGAAGCTGAAAAAAGTGTCAGTAATGAACTCACATTTCGCGAGGATGTTGATGACCCCGCTGTGATTCGGGCTGAACTCACGGCGCTTTCAGATAAAGTGGCAGCCCGGCTGCGCAAGGCCGGTTACAAAGGCAAGACCGTGACCTTGAAGCTGCGGTTTGCGGACTTCACCACGATTACTCGCTCAAAAACCGGCCCCCACACTGATTTATCCCATGAAATCTATGCCACGGCCTGGAAACTCTATGAAGCCCTCGGGTTGCAGCGGGTACGAATTCGACTCGTGGGGGTCAAAGTCGACGGACTACTGGCAGCCGATGAAGTGCCAGATCAGTTAC
This sequence comes from Actinobacteria bacterium UBA3120, assembly GCA_002365735.1. GTDB lineage: Bacteria > Actinomycetota > Actinomycetes > S36-B12 > S36-B12 > UBA4592. The sequence goes on along the minus strand of DEZY01000077.1, from coordinate 127 downwards.
TTTTTGGTGCGCCGGAACACGGCCGCCGAGATGCCGAACTCGCAATTGACACTTTGCGCGACAAATTCGGGCCTGGAGTGGTGCGCCCCGCTCGCACGACGCCACCTAAGACGCATCAAGGTCCGGG
>DEZY01000151.1:3081-8740 GCA_002365735.1 Actinobacteria bacterium UBA3120 | reverse complement strand
GTCGCGGATTCAGCGGCCACCCGGTCCCCGACACTCGTCGCGGTCGCGAGTCGGAGCGCGTTGTCGAGGATCACTGACGAGTGCTTGGAACTGATCCTCTTGCGTGCAGCTTGGGCGGCTTGGTAGGCCGCTGCAACTCCGGGCCGTTCTCTGTTGTTGTTCAAAGAGACGGCTGCCGAGAAATCTGCGTAAACAAAAGTTGCCTACACATTGGTTCGTGGGGTGAGTGACGGGACTTGAACCCGCGGCATCTGCGACCACAACGCAGCGCTCTACCAGCTGAGCTACACCCACCATGCTGATCTAAATATGTGTGATCTTGCGACCAGCCGCTAAAGCATATCGGCTAGAGATTCAGCTGGTTTGTGGTGTCCGCGGTAACTCGCCGGAAGCGCTCACATTCACCGTCCGGATCTTCGAGAAGCGCATCCTAGGCGTCGGGTTTGATCCCACCAAGACTCACGGTTGGAGGATCAATAATCCTTCTTGGGGGTCGCTTTAATGGGATTCACGCACAATTTCAGAATACGCGAGACGTGGTTTCGTATCAATGATTGATGAGCAAGTTAGATGTGCTCGACAACGTGGGAAGAGCTGATGGACTTGGCGGTGTCGCCGTCGGGGCCGGGGAGGTCAACGAATACGGCTTCGCGGTAGTAGCGCAATTCGGCGATTGACTCGCGGATGTCCGCGAGGGCCCGGTGGTTGCCCGTTTTGTCCGGCGTATTGAAATACACTTTGGGATACCAGCGGCGGGAAAGTTCCTTGATACTGGAGACATCAATCAGCCGGTAATGCAGATACCGGTCAATGTCGGGCATGTACTTTGCGAGGAATCCGCGGTCAACATACACGCTGGAGCCGGCAAGTTGTCCCTTTCCTTCCTCGGGGATGTGTTCCTTGATGTAAGTGAGTACTTTGTCCTGGGCGTCGGCCAATGACAGGCCATCGGGGATTTCGGTGATCAACCCAGATTCGGTATGCATATTGGTGACGAAGTCATCCATGTGTGTGAGGGCTTTGTCGCCGGGTTTAATGACAAAGCTGACGCCTGGATCGATTTCGGTGAGATCTGCTTCGGTCACGATCGCGGCGATCTCGACAATCTCGTCGGATTCAGTACTCAGGCCGGTCATCTCAAGGTCAATCCAGACCAAGCGGTCGTGTTGGGGCATGACGCGAGCCTACGCTGCTTCCAATTCCTGCGGTGGGATGGGAACGATTGCGACGGGAACTTTTGCCTTATGGAGCACGCCATTACTCGTAGAACCAAGGAGTGCCCCGATGGCGGCGTTACGGCCGCGGGTTCCAAGGACAATCATGACCGCATTTGTTGAGGAGTCGAGTAATGCTTGCACGGCAGGTGCTCGAACTAGATGCTCCACAACTTTGACATCGGGATACTCCTGGGTATAGCCGGCGAGAATTTCGGCTGCAAGACGTATTTCGTCATCGGCTACATGTTCCAAGGGAAGGGGAACTGGACCATCTGAGGTAATGATCAAATCAAATGAAGGCACATCCCATGCGTGGACGGCGACAATTTTGAAACCGTGACGGCTCGCTTCATCAAATGCAAAATCTAGGGCAGCGAGTGAATGTTCAGATCCATCTAGGCCAACAATAATTTCATCGGAACCTGTGCGAGGGTCTTGGCGCATGACGATCACGGGGCAGTTCGCATGCGAGGTCACTTGGGACCCGACTGAGCCCAGCAGCAGGGCCGTGAAACCGCCGCGGCCGCGGGAACCAAGGACTATAAGTTCTGCAGTGTCACTTGCGGCGAGAAGAAGCGCTTGCGGGGTTCCAATTTCCACCGCGACCTGAACATCTGTGCAATCAAGATCAGCCGCAATGCGCGTTAAATCCTCCACCGCACCGTGACGCAGGCCGTCAATCAGATCAAGGCGTGGTGGGACGGACATCCCGAACGCACTTGAAGCGGTGGTTGCCATGACCGAGTACGCGAGCGTGATTCCGCGCCCCCGAACTTTTGCCTCGCCAACGGCCCATTGGGCCGCCTTGAGTGATCCATCCGAGCCATCCATACCGACCACGATGCGTCCAGAAAAGGGATCAATTTCGGCGGTATTTTTGCTCTGATTACCCATAGGCCAATTCTTACTCGAAATCACTCAAAGAACTAGGGGCGTTGGTCCCTAAATGTCCGTATGAGGAAAAAGATTGGACGAGATGGTGATGGGACAGGTTTGCGATGTGAACGTATGTACTAATCTAGGGGAGGGGCTTGCGCGATCAGAACTATGCGAGCATCATTATCCCCGAAAATCAAGTAGTGGCAAGGGTTTCACGAATTCATTAGGAGGCGTCGGTGTCACAGACTCGCACGCTTACCCAGAAGTCAACCCGATCCCCGTTTTCCTGGACCCGGATGCGTTCCAATTTCGGTTCCGGTGCGGGACTGCCCCCTTGGTGGGTGGAAGTGATCATTATTGGCACCGGGTACCTGCTGTATCAGGGTGTGCAGATCTTTGTCACCGGGTCAGAAGCATCCGCCGTGTCGAGGGCCGATTGGATTTGGCAAGTCCAGTCCTATCTCCACCTTAACCCCGAAGTCGCGATCAACCATTGGGTCGCGGGGAATGACCTGCTGCTGTACTCCACCGGTTATTTCTACGGAATTTTACATTTTGCTGTGACACCATTTGTCCTTATCTGGGTGCGTTTCTGGCACCGCAGCCATTACGCAATGCTGCGCAACACTCTTGTGGGTGTGAGCCTAGTTGCATTGATCATGTACTGGGTAATTCCACTTGCCCCACCACGGTTATCTATGGGAAATATTGTCGATACTTTGCGGGTTGAAAACATTCTCTCCGCGGCCGATCCAACCGGGCCGGCATCTATGGCAAATCAATACGCAGCAATGCCGAGTTTGCATGTCGCATGGGCCGTGTGGGTCGCACTCGCTGTGTATGTGTGCCTGCGCCCCCGACCGTGGCGTTGGCTTGCGTGGACTTATCCGGCCGCAACAACTTTCGTTGTGATCGGAACGGGAAATCACTTTATTGCCGATGCCCTAGCCGGAGGGCTACTCGTGTGGCTGTGCTGGTTTGTGGCATCACGCGTTCACTCGACTTTGCGGAGGCCGCAACTGGTGCTCGAACACAGTTACACCCAGGTCTCCTAAATCTTTAACTCTTCCTGTGAGGCCCCACCGCCAATCACGAACAAACGTCAAGATCCGTGAGATATGCAACAATCTGGCCATGGGTGAGCCGGTGCATGTACTAGCCCCAGAGCTATCGCAGTTCTACTCGTGGCCGCAGGGTCGGTGGGTACGCGCCATGATGCTGCACACCCTTGATGGTGCTTATTTCGGTCCTGACGGCAGTAGCAAAAGTCTGTCAAATCCGCGCGATCGGGATGTCTTACTTGAGACGCGACGCTCAGCTGACGTAGTACTCGTGGGGGCGGCAACTATTCGGGCTGAGCGGTACCGACCAATGCGAACAAATGCGGTGGTCGCGATCGTGTCACCTTCGCTCGATCTCCCGTGGGAGGAGCCACTTTTTGGGGAGTCAACGCACACGCCTATTGTTTTTACCGTAACTGGGAATGAACGGCGCGAGGCACTGGAAGTTGCTTTAGAAATGCAGGAGCAGGGCAAAGTTCAGATCGTGCCCCTGCCCGACCCGGCAATTGATTCGCTCACCTACCTGCACGAACAAGGACACCAACGGATTGTGTGTGAGGGTGGGCCGCGCTTACTGGAGTCACTGTTTCAATTTGTTGATGAACTTGATTTGACCACAGCACCGTTCTTGGTTGGTACTGAGCCTGTCGGTGTTCAACACATCGGCGGGCACACCACTAATTGGGAGCTCGATTCTTGGTGGAATGAGGATCAATACACCTATGCGAAGTATTTGCGCACAAGCTAGTGAGAGTCCTGCAGGGCCCAAAAAACTACAGCTGCCGCCGATGCAACATTGAGTGAACTTACGGCATTGGACATGGGGATATGCACACTGTGATCGCAAGTTTCCAGAGATGCCGCTGTGAGTCCGTCGCCTTCCGTGCCCAGAATCAGTGCGACCCGATCTAACGGCCCCGCAACAAATTTTCGTAGATCTTGGGATTCCTGTCCGCCAATATTCTGCGGAGAAATAGCCACCGTGTAGTAGCCTTTTTCTTTGAGCTGTTTGATTGACGTAGGCCATTGGGGAATCCGGGCCCACGGCACAGTGAACACTGCGCCCATGGAAACTCGGATACTTCGCCGGTACAGCGGATCCGCGCATTCCGGCGTTACCAGGATCGCATCAATTCCAAGCCCGGCAGCTGCCCGAAAAATCGCGCCCACATTTGTGTGGTCAACAATGTTTTCAAGCACGACTACTCTTCGGGCCCTCTCCAGCACCGAATCCAGACTAAGTGGAGCAGGCCGAATCATTTCTGCGAGCGCGCCGCGGTGAACATGAAATCCGGTCAATTCTTCAAGGACTGCGTGGCTGCCCGTGAACACGTCGATGCTGCCAAAGTCGTTGTCGGAAATGCTGGGGAGCAGAATTCGCATTTTCGCAAGCCAATTATCGGCCATGAGAATTGACACCGGGGTGTGCCCGCAGGCAACAGCGCGTTCAATTATCTTGGCGCTCTCCGCAATGTAGACGCCATTTTCCGGCTCGGATTTTCTGCGCAGTGCGACATCGGTTAAGTCCCGATAGGCAATGAGCCGCGGATCGTCCGCTGTATTAATTGAGTGGATTGGCATTTCGCAGATTTCTGGAGGGACACATTTCCCCTAGTATGGCATTCATGGTAGTGAAATCACCGAGTACAGAACTCAAAGCCCTGCGCGCCAAGCGAGAAATCTGGCTCCTTAAATATGAAAAGGCCACGTCACCGGTGCTATCTTCGCTGGCTTTGGTTTATCTTGTGACTTTTTCACTACAGTCAATCCTGTATCAGCCCGCCGAAACTTGGTATATCTGGTTCACGTGGTTCGGTTATTTCCTCTGGTTCCTCTTTGTTGTTGATTTGCTGTATCGATTTCTCTTAGCCGATGGCAAGAAGTTGTTTTTCTTACACAATTGGCTGGACACGATCACTGTGGTTATTCCCGAGCTACGGGTGCTGCGGGCCCTTCGCGTGCTCACGACCAATGGAGTTATTGCCAAAAAAGGTGGTTCATTCTTTTCCGGTGGGGCGGTTGCATCCGCCGTTGTCGGCGTAGTGCTCATTGGTTGGGTAGGGGCCTTAGCAGTCCTTAATGCGGAGCGAACCGCGTCAGATAGCAATATCAAAACTTTTGGTGAAGCGATTTGGTGGATGTTTGAGACCCTCACGACGGTCGGTTACGGAGACTACGCGCCCGTCACCGTGGCGGGTCGAACCATTGCTATTTCCATCATGCTGCTGGGAATTAGCCTTTTGGGAGTTGTTTCTGCAAGTCTGGCGGCGTCACTTCTCAAACAGAAAGGCCCGGTTGCGCCAGATGGAATCGCTCAGGAACTTCAGGAACTGAAGTTGATGGTTCACAACTTACAAGGTCAACTGTCCACTATGAACGATGCAGCACACGCGCAACAGATTCAGGACAAGGACTCATCTGTCGAGAAATGACCGCTCCTTGGGGGCATCGGTTCTAGCTCACGGGAGGCCGTTCGGCTGGCTCCGGTCGATTAGGAGGATC
>DEZY01000151.1:0-3032 GCA_002365735.1 Actinobacteria bacterium UBA3120 | reverse complement strand
GCCGTTCGGCTGGCCCCGGTCGATTCGAAAGATCCTGTGAACCCTGCGGGCTGGTGATGGCTTGGCCGGCGGAGGATCCACGTGAGGTTGCGGTCCCTGTGAAGCAACCCAGGATGTATGGGTATTCATCATTTATGACGTAGTGATAAATCCTTTGTTTTTTGCCGTTGAATTTTACCTTCGCCGTCCGCCCGTGACATTTATCAAGTTGGCTATTTGTTAGAAAGTTTCCTGATCTATTACGAACGAGGTAAATGCCAAATCCGTCATCTGCATAGCCCCACAAGGTTGAAGTGCTCGCCTTCGAGTTGAAACTTTTAATCGCGCATTTGGACCCTGAGTGGTAGTGGTAATTGGATTGGTTTGGGTGACCTTCGCAGCCATCGAGAACTTCGTGTGCTCGAGCGTCATTCCCTTTTCCATCCATTGCGTTATAAACGGTCACACCGTTGAGAGCTGTGGCCACCCCAGCGAAGGGCAGGCACGACACCTTGTTCGCAGCTTTGGGATTTAGTGGAATCCGGATTGTGCTTTTTGCGGCAGCGGGCACGCCAGGATTCCGATCGTATTGAGACAGCGTGGGGTCATCAGATACTGGAAAATTTCCTGTGTACCCAACCGTCGGTACTTGGCTTGTTGACAAAGTGCGCCATCCGCCGGACTCTCGCTGATTATATTTTGCGTCAGGCCACAGATTCTTCCCAGGAAGAGTCCCTAGTGACTGCTTTTTTGGCAAACTCCAAGTGTTCCCACTGATCCAAGGAACATCGTCGACCGCACCCGGTGCGTTGGGGTTTCCCGGTCTACATGTGTACGTGTAGTTTTTCTTAGCCCCTGAAACTGAATTATTTCCATCGCCCAGCGGCAACGTGTCTAAGTCGGGACTCGCTATTGCGGAACCCGTATTGAACGCGAAAAATAGAATTCCAGCGGCACAAAAACCTAGCGACTTATGCATGTGTGCTCCTCGTGGGGATGAATCCGCACAACCTAAAAGGCAATACGAGGTGTAGCCATTCCCAGAGTAACCTAGCTGCCACGTGAAACATTATGGCTACGATCTGTGACTGCGGCTCACTTCGAGCGTGAATTGCCGCCTTGTCGCCACGAAGTGAGAGCCCCGGTCGCCCACAGGGCCCAGACCACGAGTAGCGGCTGGAAGAGCAAACGGACTAGCCGAGCAAGATCTGAATCGAGGCCGAATGCATCTCGGCCCTCGATGAACTGCCAAAGGTTCCCGGGAAAGATCACCAGAAAGAACGCGGCAGTTATCCACCCGAGGAGTGGTCGCCATTTCCTAGGCGCCGCTATGAGCGCGCTACCGAGTACCAGCTCACACACGCCAGAAATGAATATGACTAATTCCGGGGCCGGCATCCACGATGGAACCTGCGCAAGAAATTCGCTAGTTGACACAAAGTGTCCAAGCCCAGCGATGATCAGAAATAGACCCAACCCAAGGCGACCTATGGTGGCAAGCATGTACCAAGTGTGCCCGAACATAGGTTTTAATAAATCATGGCTTGCGGAATTCGAAGTACCTCCTAACATATGGGCATGGCTTTTCCCTCGCATGTGAAGCACTTTCGAGGCGGTCTATTGGGGGCTGCAACACGGTGAAGGCGGATTCGTGCATTCTTGTGATCGGTGACACTGACGTGGGCCGGCGAGTGTGTTCGGCCTTGATCGCGCGGGGGATTCGAACACTGCATCTGGGAGATCCCAGTGACAGTGAACTTTCGGCGGCATTAACCCCTGAAGTTGAGGGCGTGGCCGTAATGTTGCATGACGATATCCGGGCGCTGCGTTACGGCTTGATCGCAGAGCACCTTCGACCAGGCATCCGCCTGTTTGTGGGGATGTTTGATCGAACGGTGCGCCAGCAGCTGGAGTCCGCAGTTTCGAACTGCGTTGTTTTGTCCCCCGCGGCGATCAGCGTACCGACTATGGTGGCGGCCGCAATCGCTCCGAACGTTGCTTCGATCCGGCGCCGCGATCAGGCCACGGACCGTTCTTGGGTGTCCATATCTACTGAAGAAACCACGGGTATTCAACCGTGGAAAATACCATTGAGTCTGCGCGCGAATGGAATCCGTGGCATTGCTTTAGGCCAATTCCGTTCCTATGATGCTGGGTCCACGACCCTTCTCGCCGGAGCTTTCGGGCTCGTCCTGATTATCGCTATCGACACCCTCGTCGGTTTGACGCATGCGAGTGGCCTTCGTGCTCTTTATGACGCAACTCGAACAGTTGCGACTATTTCGTCTCCGGACCTTCCAGATTCTGCCGGCGTACTCATCTGGGCAACCATTGCCGCAATTGTTGTTATGGGTTTCACCGCGATGTTCGCGGCTGGAATTGTGAATCACCTTTTGTCCGGACGGCACGTGACCTTGGTTGGGCGCCGGGTTGTGCCACGTAGCGGGCACGTGATTGTGGCAGGCATGGGGCAAGTGGGACTTCGACTCGCCCAGGAGTTGCGCAGTATCGGTGTCGCTGTGGTCGGCATCGAACGCGATCCACAAGCACCTGGGCTAGGCATTGCGAGAGCCAGTGGAGTTCCTGTGATCATCGCGAATGCTTCCTCGCAAGAAGCCCTCAAAAGAGCGGGTGCATCCCGGGCCATCGCCATCGTCGCCGCCGGTAGTGAGGAGCGGGAAAATATTGCCGTTGCCGTCACAGCACTTGCTGGACGGCCGGGTGCCCGTGTTGTCCTGCGGGCTGGTTCTGATGATGCGATCACGGAAACCACATCACTTTTTCAGATCGGTGCGGTAATTGACGTTAGCGGTCTCACAGCGGTGTTCGTTGCAGAAAGCATGATCGGGAGTAAGCCTTACGCAGTCTTCCCCACCGCAACAAGTTTCGCATCGCTGCATGCGGAAACTCTTGAGGTGTCAGACCTGGGATCGGCTCCTGCTCGGTGCGACTGCGTCCTATGAGAAAGATCGATGACAAGCAGGGGAGCGAGAATGCGAGTTGGGGCGGCAAATTATTAGGATGGCGCCTCCCCACGCAAGTGCGCCCGGAGG
>DEZY01000184.1 GCA_002365735.1 Actinobacteria bacterium UBA3120 | reverse complement strand
CGATGACTACGGATCTGATAGCGCGGCGAGTTCACAGAGATCTCGAGCGCCCGAGCCCCGTGGTGTTCGCACAATTCGCCGCGATCAAGAGTTGCCGAGCCGCAATGTTGCACCCAGCAGCCCCACGCCACCTCGAAATTTTGATTTCGCTCGGATTGAATCCATCCATCCGCGGTCATACAACGACGCCCGACGCATTGGTGAAGAATACCGTGAAGGAATTCCGGTGATCATGAATCTCAGTGATCTTGATGACGGCGATGCGAAACGAATTATCGACTTCGCAGCTGGTCTAGTTTTTGGTTGCCGGGGCAGTATTGAGAGGGTTACCAACAAAGTTTTCCTCCTGTCACCGGTGAACGTAGACGTGGGAGACCAAGCGCGGGCCCAAGTAGCTCAAGACGGTTTCTTCAATCAAAGTTAGAGCAGGTAGGTTTACCAAATGAATACGGTCGGCGCATGGATCGCCAATATCCTCTTCCTGTATCTCCTTGTGCTGATTGGGCGTTTAGTATTTGACTTCGTTCAGATATTCGCCCGTGACTGGCGTCCCTCAGGACCCATTCTGATTATCGTCGAAGGGATTTACACCCTCACTGAGCCACCATTGAAACTGATTAGGCGGGTTGTTCCGCCGCTGAGATTGGGCCAAGTTTCCCTGGACCTAGGGTTTCTGATCCTTCTGATCGGTCTTCAAATCCTGATTGGAATCTTTCGGGGATTGTAAGTAGGGATTGTAGGTAGGGATTGTAGGTGGGGATTGTAGATGCCGCCCTTACGCCTTTTCAATTCCAAAATTAGCCTCAATTTCACTCTCTGAGCCCAGTACGGGAAATCCAGATACAGGTCCGGTCACCGGGGAGAGAGTAAGGGCAAGAACCTCATGGGAAATTTCGATGCCGTGCGTGTTCATTGTTTCGGCGATATCAGCGTTATCGGAACTCCACGTAACGTTAATCCGGTCACTGATGTGAAATCCGGCATTTTTTCGCCCCTCTTGAAGGGCGCGCACAATATCGCGTGCTATCCCAGCGAGGGCCAGGTCGTGAGTGATTTCCAAGTCGAGTGCGAAACTTTCGCCTGAATCAGCTGCCACCGCCCACCCCTGAATCGGGGTCTCTGTGATCACCAAATCAGTTAATTCGATTCCGACAGATTCGTCAATCCCGTCGATTTCATAGACGACCGTGCCAGCCGTCCGCAGCGTATTCACCAGCTCGGTCGCGTCCTGCAGAGAAATGTGCGCCGCAACGAGCGGTGTTTGCTTGCCGAACCGAGCGCCAAGCGAACGGAAGTTCGGCTTGATGGAAATGCTGACTAGGGTGCTATCGGAGACGTCAAGGGTGAGTAGTTCCCCCACATTGAGTTCTTCTGCCACCTCCGCCACCAAGTCAGCCGGAAGCCCGCTCCACCCCTGCGCGCTAATCAGGGCGCGCCCTAGCGGCTGGCGCGTCTTGACCGAACTTGTGGCTCGAGCCGAGCGACCGAGCTCAGTGACCCGTCGGGCGAGGGCCATTTGCTCCTGTAATTGCGCATCAACGGGTGATTCTTTAGGCCAGCTCGCAAGGTGCACCGAGGGCGGTAGCTCGGGCTGGGTTTCCCGGAATAGGTCTTGCCACACCCGCTCGGTGATAAACGGTGTGTACGGGGCCATACACAGAGTGACAATGTGAATGGCTTCATGCAAAGTGGCCAGCGCGGCTGGGTCGCCATCCCAGAATCGGCGGCGGGTTCGACGCACGTACCAATTGGACAGGTCATCGATAAATTCAGTAATTAGGCGCCCACCCAGTTGGGTATCAAAATTGTCTAATGCCCCGTCTACTTGCGAACTCAGTGAATGGGCCTGGGTCAAAAGCCAGCGATCCATGATCGGGCGTTGCTCAAGTGGGGGAGCCCCATCTGCCGGTGACCAAGGAGCGCTGCGCGCATACAGGGACAGGAAGGAAACGGTGTTCCAGTAGGTGAGTAGGTTTTTGCGAACAATATCGGCGATTGCCGTGTGACCGACACGACGTGACTGCCAAGGTGACCCACTTGCCAACATAAACCATCGCACCGCATCCGCGCCATGCTGATCCATGAGAGGAATCGGTTCGAGAACGTTGCCGAGGTGCTTGCTCATTTTGCGACCATCTTCATCAAGAATGTGGCCAAGGCACACGACGTTTTTATATGAAGACTCGTCAAACACCAGAGTTCCAATGGCCATCAGGGTGTAGAACCAACCACGGGTCTGATCAATTGCTTCGCACACGAAATCTGCTGGGTATTGGTTTGAAAACTCGTCTTTATTGTGCTGCGGGTACCACTGGGATGCAAATGGCATAGCTCCAGAGTCGTACCAGCAGTCAATTACTTCCGGAACACGTGTGGCTATTGATTCGCATTGTGGGCAGGGGATTGTGATGTCGTCAATGAAGGGGCGATGGGGGTCGAGGTCGTCGATCTGCTGGCCAGCAAGCTCGCCGAGTTCGGCGAGGGACTCAACAACGGTTAAGTGCTCGTTCGTACAGCGCCAGATTGGGAGTGGGGTTCCCCAATAGCGATTGCGCGACAGGGCCCAATCCACATTGTTGGTGAGCCAGTCACCGTAGCGGCCCCACTTGATCGTGTCCGGATACCAATGTGTCTTCTCGTTCTCGGAGATGAGTCGGTCTTTAATAGCGGTTGTCTTGATGTACCAAGAAGGTTGTGCATAGTAAATAAGTGGCGTGTGGCACCTCCAGCAATGCGGATAAGAGTGCTCGTAGGGTTCTTCACGAAAGAGTAAGCCACGGGTGCGTAAGTCTTCAGTGAGAGTGGTGTCGGCCGTTTTGAAAAACTGTCCACCGACCAGCGGCGTATCCGGCATGAATGTTCCGTCGGGGGCAATTGGATTCACAACCGGAAGCCCATACGCACGGCAACTGATCAGGTCATCGGCACCGAAGGCTGGCGCCTGGTGTACCAGCCCGGTTCCGTCATCGGTGGTGACGTAGTCAGCCAGAATTACAAAATGGGATTGCGGAATGTCGATCAGATCAAATGGTCGCTGATAGCCCACTCGCTCCAGTTCAGTCCCGGACAAAGTTTCCATTATTTGGTATCTCGCGATGCCCTCTTCGCCGTCCTCACCCTCGGCACCAATGGGTGCCCCAAAGAGATCTTCGACCAAATCTTGGGCCACCACGTAATGCTGTCCCTCATGCGAGACGACGCTGTAGATTGCCGTTGGTTTAACAGCGATGGCAGTGTTCGACACCAAAGTCCACGGGGTCGTGGTCCAGACAAGTAGCGAAAGATCTGAGTACTTGCTGGCAAGTGCTCCTTGGGTAACGGGGAAGCGGACAAACACTGAAGGATCCAAAACATCTTCATAGCCTTGGGCCAGTTCATGGTCGCTCAGGCCCGTGCCGCAACGAGGGCAATATGGTGAGACCCGATGGTCCTGGACCAGCAGGCCGGCGTTAAAAATCTGCTTGAGGGACCACCACACACTTTGAATGTAATTGGGGTCCATAGTCCAGTAAGCGCTGTCCATGTCAACCCAATAACCCATTCGGGTAGTGAGGTCTGCAAATGCATCCACGTGGCGCATAACCGATTCCCGGCATTTGGCGTTAAATTCGGCGACGCCGTATTTTTCAATATCTTTCTTTCCAGAAAACCCGAGTTCCTTTTCAACGGCTAGTTCAACAGGGAGCCCATGGCAGTCCCAGCCGGCCTGGCGGACCACGTGGTAACCCTTCATCGTTCGGTAACGAGGAAAGATGTCCTTAAAAGCGCGGGCCTCAATATGGTGGGTGCCGGGAGCACCGTTTGCTGTGGGTGGCCCCTCGTAGAAAGTCCACGCCGGCCGCCCCTGGCTTTGGGCCATGGATGCCGCAAATGTTCCCTCGGTTTCCCACAAGGCGAGCACCTGATGCTCAAGATCGCCCAAGTCCACCGTGGGCGGTACCACTTTGTACATTTAGGTGCGCTCTTCTCTGAGAAAGACGAAATAGGCGATATTACCGTCTGCGTGCGTGACTAAGGCCGGGGCAGTGCGTCACTTTAGCGCGTGGGCAATAACATACGCACGTGCGCCGCCAGGCGCAGCTTCACATGTTCACATGAAATCGACGCACGGCAGTCAATTGACAGCCTATTGAACTAAGGGGGCGGCGAAATTGGTCGCAAAAAAGTCACAGCCTAAGAAAAGAGCTGCCAAGAAGGTCGCGCCTAAGAAAGCCGCGCCT
>DEZY01000059.1:3093-9403 GCA_002365735.1 Actinobacteria bacterium UBA3120 | reverse complement strand
GCTCTTCCGATCTGTTCTTTAGCGGTGAGGTACTCCAGGCCCACCCGCAGGCTCGAGGCCATTCCGGTTGCGAAGTCGGGGTTTTCTAGCACTGTGGAGCGGGGTACTGGGCCAATCCAAGCACCAAGCACCACAAAAACTGTGGCCACTCCAGATTCGTGCAGGATTCGGACACTGCGATCCACGAGCCGTTCGTTTTCACAGACAAAAGGTGCCTTTGGTCCACCGAATCTTTGACCACTGCCAGCAGCGAGAACCAGGCCTGCGAGGCCGCCCGAACCAGCCAGATTCGAGGACGGGGGTGACGAATTAGCCATAGTCCACCATAATAAAGGAACTATGCCAGCGATTGTCCACCTCTCAGAAATAACTGAGGCACCCATAAACGCCGAAGCTGTGAAGGCTCTGGTGAGCGATTCAACCACCGGGGCCGTCGTACTGTTTAGCGGCGATGTTCGCGACCATGACCACGGGCGGGCAGTTATTTCGTTGACCTATGAATGCCATCCTTCTTCCCAAGAGGTTCTCGCAGCACTAGTAAATGATTTTGCAGCTCGGTCGCAGATCACTTCGATTGCGGCGGTTCACCGGATTGGCGACATCCCGATTGGTGAGGCTGCATTGGTTGTTGCGGTGGGAAGTTCCCACCGGGGTGACGCCTTCGCAGCGGCAGGTGCTTTAGTTGATGTGATTAAAGAGAAATTACCAGTATGGAAACATCAATTTTTTTCCGATGGATCTGATGAATGGGTGAATTGCGCATGAGTGAAACCACACAACTTGTTGACACGTACGGTCGGGTGCACCGCGATTTGCGGGTATCGCTCACCGATCGTTGTTCATTGCGCTGCACGTACTGCATGCCGGCTGATTTTTCTGACTGGATTGCAAACGAGAAGCTACTCTCAACCGAGGAGCTAGTTACAGTGATTGGGTTGTGCGTTGATGCCGGAATAACTCAGGTGCGCCTCACCGGTGGCGAGCCGCTCTTGCGCCGAGACATTGCCGACATTATTCGTCGAATAAATGAGTTACCCCAGCCACCGCGCATATCTTTAACAACAAACGCTTTGCGCTTAGCGGAGGTTGCCCAAGATCTTAAAGATGCCGGACTGCAGCGGGTGAATGTTTCCTTAGACACTCTTGACCCGGTTCGCTTCAAAGAAATGACACATCGAGATCGTTTCCACGACGTGATCACTGGAATTGAAGCAGCACAAGCGGCGGGCCTGACTCCGCTGAAAGTCAATTCAGTTTTGCTCAAGGGCATTAATGACGACGAAGCAATTCCACTATTGCGTCACGCACTCGCAAACGACTGGAGTCTTCGGTTCATTGAACAAATGCCGCTTGATGCCGGCAATTTATGGGCACGCCCTGCCATGGTGACCGCCGACGACATTCAGAGCGAACTCGAACGTGAATTTGATTTGACCCCTGTACCAAGCCGGGGCTCCGCACCCGCTGAAGAGTTTTACGTCAATGGCGGACCGGCCACTGTTGGAATTATTGCCAGCGTGACCCGACCATTTTGCGCGGCGTGTGATCGACTGCGCCTGACGGCAGATGGACAGTTCAGAAACTGCCTTTTTGCCCGTGATGAAACCGATGTGCGTGCAGTGTTGCGCTCAGATGTGCCGCAGTCCGAAAAAGATGCTGGCGTCCGAGCGATCATTGAGTCAGTGACAAAAGCGAAGTTGCCAGGGCATGGGATCAATGATCCTGACTTTATAAAACCGGACCGTCCCATGAGTGCAATCGGCGGCTAGTTTTAGCCACCAGAAAATGGCGGCATGACATCAATTCTTTGATCAGAATTGATCTGGCAGTCCCCGTCTTTGCCAAATGAATGTCCGTCGACGATCAGTGAACATTGCGGCAGAACTGCGGCGAGATCAGGTGCCTGAGAGATCAACTCGGATTTGAGTTGTACCAAGGTGGTGGCCTCTACGCTGAGTGAACTTTGCTTCGCAGCATGACGAGCAGCGGCGTACAGATTGACCTTGATACTCATCGCGGGGCTCCCGGGTGGATTGGTCCTTGGGTCTTGGTGAGAGATTGGCCAGAGCCACCCCAGCGGTGTTGAACAATTTCGGCGCAGATGCTAATGGCGGTTTCTTCGGGTGTGCGAGCGCCGATGTCCATACCAATAGGTGAATGAATCCGGGCAAGTTCGACATCGGATACTCCTGCTTCCCGCAAACGCGTGACGCGATCTTCATGGGTGCGGCGTGACCCCATTGCTCCGATGTAGCCAGCCTTGGTCGCCAGTGCGACTTTGAGTGCGGGAACATCAAATTTGGGATCATGGGTGAGAACCGCGATTACGGTTCGCTGGTCCACTTCCTGTTGCTCAAGCCAGCGGTGCGGCCAATCAATAACAACGTGGTCTGCTTCGGGGAATCGTTTTGCGGTAGCAAAGACGGGGCGGGCATCACAGACGGTCACGGTGTAACCGAGCATCTTGGCTGCCCGCACCAATGCCGCTGAGAAATCAATTGCGCCAAAAACAAACATTTGGGCGGGGGGAGCAAAACTGGCCACGAATACGCTCAGCCCTTCTCCGAGGCGTTCACCCGCAGGGCCGTATTCAATTGTTCCGGTCAATCCCGCGGCCAACATGCCGAGTGCATCTTCACGGACAGTGTCATCCAGGCGATCGGTTCCCAATGAGCCGGCTGCTGATTCAGGAGTAATTACTAAATGTCGCCCCACAAAATGTGGACCTTTGATAATGGTGGCGACACCCACTGGGTCGCCTCGCTCAATTCGGGCAGCGACATCGGGTAACTCGGGCCAAGTGTCGTGATTTACTTGCTCAACAAAAACTTCGAGGATCCCACCGCAGGTCAACCCAACGGCAAATGCGTCATTGTCACTGACTCCATAGTGTTCAAAGCGTGGCTGCCCGTCAGAGAGGACTTCTGTACCAACTTCAAATAGGGCGCCCTCAACGCACCCGCCGCTCACGCTGCCAACGGCCTCACCGCTGGCGGTGACCAACATCGAGGCGCCAGCGGGTCGCGGGGCGGAACGCCAAGTCTGAACCACAGTTGCCATCGCAGCGCCACCAGAGTCGTATGCCTCAAGGAGTTCGTTCATTATTTCTCGCATGGTGTGCCCAGCCTAATTCTATTTCTCCAAAGCGCTTGCGTGAACCCAATAAATCATGTGATTATGCTCATTCAATCTTTCAGGCCAACTATGCCATTTCTTGATGGCTAAATTGTGGGATCAGATTAGGGAGAACCGGTGGATCTAGAAAATTCATTTACTGTCTCGGCTGGCGTTGAGACTGCCTGGGAAACCTTGCTCGACGTTGAGGCAATTGCCCCATGTATGCCGGGGGCAACTCTTGAGTCCGTTAATGGAGATGAGTTTACTGGAAACGTTAAGGTCAAACTCGGCCCAGTGTCCATGGTCTACGGGGGCGAAGCCCGCTTTGTCAGCAAGGATTATGCAACCCACACAGCGATTATCGACGGCACCGGCAAGGAATCACGGGGCACCGGCACGGCCAAGGCAAATGTCACTATCAAGTTGGTTGCCGAAAGCTCTAGTCTGACCCGGGTCGACGTCGCCACTGAGTTGACCATCACGGGAAAGGCGGCTCAGTTTGGGCGCGGCGTTATGCAAGATGTCGCGGGTCGCTTGGTCACCCAGTTCGCAGGAAACCTCGAGCAGATCATTGCCGCACGCGGTGAGGGCGCAGCAGCCGACGCGACTGCTCCTGCACCGATCAAGACCGCTGACAGTGTGAATTTATTGACAACTGCGGGTGCTCCGGTTCTTAAGCGAGTCGTCCCAGTGGTCATCGCAATTGCAGTTGCCGTAGGAATCATCATAATAATTGCCAATCGTTAAATAGGATCCATGAGCGATCACCTGTGAGCGCTAGCCATGGGGAGGAGATTTAGGAAAGGATGATCTAGTTGTACGACATCGCGTTGAGTGTTGCGGCCTGTGCACGTTCGGGAACCCGGGCAGACGTCGCCTGGATGCTGTCCCCAACTGTTTCCGACGAAGCTTTAGTGTTGACGCCGGGCGGTGGCCGAATCGGTCGGCTGGCAGGAGGAGCCTTTGACGGTCTACTGACTGATCTTGCAGCTCGGCACCTGTCAGCGGGACGGCTTGTCAATCATTCAGTTACTGAGGTGGAGAGCTTGATCTGCCAGTTACCGGTCGGGAGCTCGGTGCAATTCCTGCTCGTGCCTGCTGAGCAATTTCCTTCCCAGACGTGGCCGCTTCTGCTTGATCACACCCCCGTTGTGATTGTTACCAAGCTTTCCGCAGATGTCGTCACTGGCGTGCGGGTGGACGTCGCAGGGGCTGAGTCCAACCGCTCCAATGTATCCGTGGAAAGTGAGGTGATCACCACGGTGCTCGCACCGACTCCGCGGATGATCATTGCCGGAGTGGGACCGTTTGCCGATGCTCTTGCCGCTCAAGCAACCTTACTGAATTGGAAAGTTGTGGTAGAGCCAAGGCCGGAGGCAGTCGCTGGGTTGGCAGCCACCCTCTCGGCGGTTGATGCGATCGTGGTCATGGGTCACGACGTCGAAAAATCTTCAGGCTGTCTGATGGCAGCGCTGGCAAGCGAGGCAGGTTATGTCGGCGCTTTAGGTTCGCACTCCATGCAGCAATCCAGAGCCGATTGGTTGGCGTATAGAGACGTGGTTGATTTGTCCCGGGTTCATGGCCCGGCTGGGCTCGACATTGGGGCGTCATCCCCCCAGGAGGTAGCGGTGGCGATCGCTGCGGAGGCAATAGCAGCCATTTAGAATTTTTGTGAAAGTGGGATCAAAATTCTTCTTGCTGGACTATATTGGTTCCACTGCACGTTGAAGGAATGAGCAAGGAGTCAGATATGCCAGTCGAATCTTCAGGGCAAGAGCGTGGGAATCCGCGGTTGTATTCGCTGATCGAAAACTCGCCGAAAACGGGTGACAGCCCTACGGTCTGGGCGTGGCCGCAATTCATTGATTTTCTGAAGGTGGCCGGTCAGCCTGTACAAGGACCATGGCCGCCACACCAAGAGCCGCGTCCTGACCCTGACGCGGACTCAATGCCAACCGCCATTCCCGATTCCGGGCATTAGAGCAGGGAAGGAACGTATGTACCCCTCACGATTTGACTATGACGCCCCATCAACTCTTGAAGAGGCAATCTCCATTCTTGACCAAGGAAGTGGAGAAGCAAAAGTTATGGCCGGAGGCCAGAGCCTGATTCCTATGCTCAAACTCCGCTTTGCCTCGCCTGAGCGGGTCGTTGATATCAACGGCATTCCCGACCTGGAGTACCACAGGATCGACCCGGATGGGTCCCTGCGAATTGGTGCGCTATGTCGTCATGAGGATCTGGAATTCAGCACAATTATTGGCGACACATTTCCGACATTAGCCGGAGCCGCTCACTTGGTGTCTGATCCAATTATTCGCACTCGCGGAACTTTCGTAGGCTCGTTGTGCCATGCAGACCCTCAAGGTGACTGGTCCGCCACAATGATTGCGCTTCGGGGAAAGATCGTTGCACAAGGACCGAACGGCCGTAGGGAAATTGAGGCGAAGGACTTCGTTTTGGGGCCGTTTGTGAGCGCATTGGCGTTTAACGAAATTGCAGTTGAAGCAATAGTTCCTCCGGCAAAGGGGAAAGCGCTCGGGGGTTACTTGAAATTGGAGCGCCGTGTCGGAGATTTCGCTACCGCTTCGGTGGCTGTGGCTTTGGACATGGACGGTGACACCGTTACCCAGGCTGGGTGCGCGATGGCAGGCGTGGGAGGCCGAACCATTGACGCAAACGAGGCAATTTCGGTACTCCACGGCAAGACTCTCAGTTCCGAGAACATTAAGGCTGCTGCCGAAGCAGTCGCCGCTGTGTCTGATCCAAGAACTGACCATCGAGGTTCGGCGGCCTATAAAAGGCATATTATCGAAACTTTTGTGAATCGAATACTCAACAGTGTAGCCAATAGCGAGAAGAAAGCAGCCGTAGCATGAGCAGCCTGTATGACGTAGTTCCCCCTGCACCCCCGAAAGGTGTTTCGACTCGTCGAACCACGATTAACGTCAACGGAACAAGCCAAACATTGGATGTAGAACCTCGACTGTTGCTGGCTGATCTGTTGCGTCAAGCCCTACAACTAACAGGGACTCACAAAGGGTGCGACACCTCCAACTGTGGAGCTTGCACGGTGTTATTCGATGGTCGACCGGCCAAGAGTTGCACCATGTTGGCTGTGCAAGCTGACGGGCATAATGTCGAAACCGTGGAGGGTCTAGCTAACGCGAGTGAATTGCATCCTATCCAGGAA
>DEZY01000059.1:1740-2951 GCA_002365735.1 Actinobacteria bacterium UBA3120 | reverse complement strand
GGAAGGCTTTAAGCAGGAGCATGGCTTGCAATGCGGCTACTGCACACCCGGGATGATGATGACCGCGAAGGCGCTCCTCGAACGCAACCCGAATCCAACTGAAGACGAAGTTCGCTGGGCCTTGTCGGGCAACCTATGTCGCTGTACCGGGTATCAGAATATTGTGAAATCAGTCCTGTGGGCTGCAGAGAAAATGCGCGAACAAGATCAGGAGGCGTGATGGCACCGTTAGATGAACTCAAAATTGGTGGCATGGGGGCGAGCCGTCGCAGGGTGGAAGACAATCGATTCATTCGCGGTAAGGGCAAATATGTGGATGACATTGTGCTGCCAGCTATGTTGCACATGGAGATTCTTCGAAGTCCTGTTGCCCATGCCCGAATTAAGTCCATTGACACGAGCGCGGCGTGGGAGGTCCCGGGGGTGCGACTAGTTCTCACCGGAGAAACCATGGCGGCCCGAAACTTGGCATGGATGCCAACCTTGTCCTATGACACCCAGGCAGTTTTGGCGACCGACAAAGTGCGCTTTCAAGGCCAAGAGGTAGCTGCCGTCATTGCGGACGACCCCTATATTGCCAAGGACGCGTGCGATAAAATCGTGGTGGAGTACGAACAACTGCCCGCTATTGTTAACCCGATTCAAGCCCAAAAAGTAGATGCGCCGCTTATCCGCGACGACAAAGAGAACCAATTAACCAATAAGATTTTTGATTGGGAGATCGGTGACAAAACAGCCACCGACCAGGCTTTCGCCGATGCAGATGTAGTGTCAAAATTGGATTTGCACTACCCGCGGTCTCACCCTTCACCCTTGGAAACGTGCGGTTCTATCGCCGACTTTGATCGTGCAACAGGAAAACTCACGGTCTACATGACATCACAGGCACCTCACATCGTCCGTGCCGCCGTCGCCATGGTGGCTGAGTTACCCGAACACATGGTCCGAATAATTTCACCAGACTTGGGCGGCGGATTTGGAAACAAGGTACCGATTTATCCGGGGTATGTGATCTCGATCTTGGCATCAATTTTGGCCGAGCGACCGGTTAAATGGATTGAGGACAACTCCTCAAACTTGATTTCCACCGGTTTTGGTCGTGATGTGTACCTTGAAGGAGAGCTGGCGCTGCGCAAGGACGGAAAAATCCTGGGCATGAGAATGAAGACAATCTCAGATCATGGAGCGTTTTATGCGGATGCTCAGCCAAC
>DEZY01000059.1:1121-1642 GCA_002365735.1 Actinobacteria bacterium UBA3120 | reverse complement strand
TTGGGCGAGATGTGTATTTGCGGGGCGAATTGGCGCTTCGTAAGGACGGAAAAATTCTGGGTGTGAGAATGCACACGATCTCAGACCACGGAGCTTTTTATGCCGACGCCCAGCCAACAAAGTTCAAGATCGGCTTAATGCATTCAACATTTGCGTGCTACGACATCCCTACTGCGCATTTGGTGAGCGAGGGCTACTACACGAACAAGGCGCCAGGTGGGGTGGCATATCGATGCTCATTCCGCGTAACAGAAGCCATGTTTTTTCAAGAGCGCATGATTCACGCCGCTGCCAATGACCTCGGCATGGATCAGGCAGAATTTCGCAAAGTGAACCTGGTAGGAGACGACATGTTCCCCTACCGGACTGCATTTGGGTTCCTGACCGACTCAGGTCAATACCAAAAGTGTTTGGATGTCGGTCTTGAAGCGATCGGATACGACACTTTCAAGCAAGAGCAGGAAGAAGCGCGCAAGCGTGGCAAACTGCTGGGAATTGGCATCTCGACGATGACAGAACCG
>DEZY01000059.1:0-1040 GCA_002365735.1 Actinobacteria bacterium UBA3120 | reverse complement strand
CAGGAGGAAGCTCGCAAGCGGGGCAAGTTGCTGGGAATTGGTATCTCGACCATGACGGAGCCACTTGGCGCTGGTAACAGTCGCGAATACGACATCATCGGTATCAAAATGTTTGATTCTGCTGAATTGCGCGTCCATATGACCGGGAAGGCTCTCCTGCGTACGGGTGCCAAGAGTCAAGGCCAAGGTCACGAGACGACATGGTCGCAGATTGTTGCCCACGAACTGGGCATCCCTGCCGACGACATCACGGTAGAGGAAGGCGATACCGATACCGCCCCGTTCGGCATGGGCACCTACGCATCGCGATCAACTCCGGTAGCTGGGGCTGCGGTAGCAATGGTGTCACGCAAAATCCGGGCTAAAGCTCGCAAAATTGCGGCACATCTGCTGGAAGTTTCTGAAGAAGACATCGAGTGGGAGCTTGGTCGGTTTTACGTACGGGGCAATGAGGAACGTGGCGTAACGATCCAAGACTGCGCGCTGGCCGCGTACAGCAACATTCCAGACGGTTTAGAGCCTGGACTTGAAAACACCGCGTACTACGATCCTCCCAACCTCACGTGGCCATTTGCTGCGTACGTATGCAAGGTCGAAGTCGACGCAGAAACTGGCGTATGGGATGTCTTGAAGTTCGTGGCAGTGGATGACTGTGGCGTGCGCATCAACCCGATGATCGTTGAGGGTCAAGTCATGGGGGGACTAACAGAAGCCTATGCGATGGCGAACATGCAGTACATCACCTTCGACGAAGAAGGAAACTGCATCGGGTCGAACTACATGGACTACCTGCTGCCAACAGCCTGGGAGACACCAGGCTTCGAGTTACATGAGGTGGTCACACCATGCCCCCATCACCCCATTGGCGCGAAGGGCGTTGGCGAATGTGCCACGGTCGCCGGACCAGCCGCATTTGTGAACGCGGTAATGAATGCAATCGAACACACGGGTGTCCGCAACGTGGACATGCCGCTCATGCCTAACCGTGTATATGAAGCATTGCAAACAGGCAAGGACGTCTCTGGGATGCCACCGGTGCT
>DEZY01000132.1:7982-8787 GCA_002365735.1 Actinobacteria bacterium UBA3120 | reverse complement strand
GGCTTCGGTGGCTCCTTCAAAAAGCTCGGGGCGATTATTCACAACCCATGCGGACCCGTGCTGCATACCTGCTTCCTCATCAGGGAATAAAGCGATGATCACATCTCGCCTGGGTCGGATTCCATTGCGTGCCCAGTGGCGCATTACGGCCAAGATCATGGCGTCCATGTTTTTCATGTCCACGGCGCCACGTCCCCAAATAAAGCCGTCTTGGATCTCTGCACCAAAAGGCGGGTGGGTCCAATCTGCGGCTATCGCCGGCACAACATCAAGATGCCCGTGGACTACGAGCGCGTCGGCGCTCGGGTCGGTTCCCGGAATCCGCAAGTGAACGCCCCTGCGGGTATCAGCGGTTGTCACATACACCTCAGGGTCGTACCCCACTTCGCGCAGTCTCTGGGCGCAGTAGTCAGCTACTTCTGCCTCACCGACTGTTTCGGGCGAGTCACCCCAATTACTGGAGTCAATGCGAATCAATTCCTGGGTAAGGGTTACCACGTCGGTCTCAAGCACCAACCGTGCCTGCTCACTCAGTGTGTACTCCTGCGTCATGCCATGATCATGCCATCTTGCCCGCCGCTTGGTATCGGCCTTAACCCAAGTGCTGTAAGCGCGAAGATTAGTTCTCCACGTTTTACTCCGGAGTCAGCTTGGCTCGGGGGCGTAGGTATAGTTGCGATTCGCCGCGCAAGCGGCACCCAGTCCGGGTGGCGGAATAGGTAGACGCGCTAGCTTGAGGTGCTAGTGCCCCAAAAGGGCATGGGGGTTCAAGTCCCCCCTCGGACACTCCCCTCACAAATATGCC
>DEZY01000132.1:7475-7718 GCA_002365735.1 Actinobacteria bacterium UBA3120 | reverse complement strand
GGCTATTCATGGTGGTCGGTCCCTCCCCACGGGACCAGATGACAGCCGATGAATGCGAACCAAGTGTGATGCGACCGTCCCTGGCGCCCTCCGCTAGGTCATGCCCGGTATTGTCGCGGGCCCAGACCACTGGAGATCGTCCAATATTCGCTAAACAAGTAACTCACCGAGTTACTGTCACTCGAAATGAACAATAGATGGAGCAATCGTGAAAAGAGCCATGTTAGTAGTCCCCCTTGTGAC
>DEZY01000132.1:6119-7317 GCA_002365735.1 Actinobacteria bacterium UBA3120 | reverse complement strand
TCTCTGATGCTTTTCGGTGCAGCTTTTGCACCTGCACAGGCCTCTTTTCAGGACGACGTAATCAACGCCGCAACAAATATGATTAGAAAGTCTGATGTTCCAAAGGCTTTACGCCCGCTTCCCAAGTCCCAAAGTTTCATCTCCTTACAACCAACGCCACGCGCCTTTTTGTGTGTCATCGGAGCAGCAGATGATAAGTCAAAGAAACTACCGATCACAGGGAAATACAGTCAGCAGGACGTCGCATTTGTTCCCGATATTGTTACCCTGTCTTCCATCGGAGAAGGGGCGTCGCTGGCGCAGGCTGTAATGCAGTTCGAGAGGCCTAAGGCCGCTGCCAAGTCTTTCGCGCAACTTGCAAAGGACATCGGCAAATGTGGTGGTGGCACCTCGACAAATAGCCACCAAAACACTGACGGGTCCACTTTCACTGAGATCCAAGCAAGCACGACTGGCACATTAAAGACAGCCACTGATGGCGGGGAAAAGCCTGTCTTCTTGCTGAATTCTGTCTCAACATCGGGTCAATATGAGTCCGGGCAACGTTTCGACGCTGGCTACACCGTCTATTCCCTCGCAAAAAACGTCATTTCGGCCATCACTCACCAGCCAAAAATTGGCGTAAATTTGACCAACAAGACCCAGAAAGCTGTCGATCAGCTTTCCATGAAAGCCGCCGCTCGTTGGGTCAGCTAACCCAGGATTCATGGAGAGCGTTTCGCATCTGGAGCGCCCTCCAGGCTCGATATCCATATTCGGATGCCAGCCTTTCATCAGCACAGAACTAGGTCTAGTCGTTCGACGGTGGGACAACCCTCACAGTTACCGGCATACCCCATTAAGGCGTCGATTCCTTAAGTCATTAAGTCTCCCAATCTGTGCAATCACTGCACTTAACCGGTCACTGCACGCGCATCCCAGCCAGACACTTCGCCGAGCCACACACGCGAAACCTGATCCGCGGACACGAGCTGCTTCAATTCAAGAAAAAGTTCGCCCATTGTTTCTTGGTCTCCGTCGGAGAGTGCCGTGCGCACTTCAGAGCGCCAACGGTTAAGTTGCTCCTTTTCATGACGAGCACGACTACCCTCGGACGGCAAGCCTGGCTCGCAGGGCTTCACGGCGTTCTTCAAAACGATTCACGCTGACGTCCATGTCTGCCAGGATCTGAGCCAGTTCGTCACGCGCCGCATTGCCT
>DEZY01000132.1:5207-5954 GCA_002365735.1 Actinobacteria bacterium UBA3120 | reverse complement strand
GCAATTTCCACCGCTTTGCGTTGGAAGCCTTCAATTCCGTGTCCCGGCATTGCGAAATCTCGAACACTGGACAGGATCGCCACCATGGTCGCATCCGGTTGCAGTTCAAGGGCCGCATCAAGAAGGTTACGGTAAAAAATCATGTGAAGATTCTCATCCAGAGCGATCCGCTGCAAAAGCGACTCACCAATTGGATCACCCGTTGCTACACCCGTATTTCGATGCGACACCCTCGTCGCTAGTTCTTGAAATGACACGTAGGACAACCCCGCCAACATTCCTGGGTGAATTGCTTGGAAGCCTTCCTGCATGTGAAACATGCGCGCTTGCTCAAGTGCGACCGGATCAACTGCGCGCGTGACAACCAAGTAGTCGCGGATCGCGGTCCCGTGCCGACCTTCTTCCGCTGTCCAGCGGCCAACCCATTCACCCCAGGCACCGTCACGGCCGAAGATCGTGGCGATTTCATGGTGATAGCTCGGCAGATTGTCTTCGGTGAGTAGGTTGATGATCAGGCTGGTTCGTGCAGCTTCACTGAATCTTTGCTCCTGTGGGGTCCAATCCTCACCGCCAAGATGGGCAAAATTTCGGGCCTCGTCCCAGGGTACGTAGTCGTGCGGAAACCACTCTTTCGCTATTGAAATATGCCGATTGAGTTCCCTCTCAACCACAGGCTCTAAATCGTTGAGAAGATTAAGGGTCTCAGCTTGATTAAGCATCTGCGTCATGCCGGCATTCTCGCACGAT
>DEZY01000132.1:3403-5059 GCA_002365735.1 Actinobacteria bacterium UBA3120 | reverse complement strand
TTTGGGGGTACATTGTTCACATGTCTTCCATCGCGAATGAGTCCAACCCGGCAGGAGTGCTGCGGGCAACCCAAAGTGTTGACAGCGAGCCGGGCGACACGGCGGACTCAGCTGATCGGCTGACCATGATCATGGAGGCTGAGGCGGTTCGCAACGGCATCAAAGGTGACAATGGTGAATACGGTGGTGAGGGTTCACTCGATGGATTGATCTACCCGCTTGAAGACACCGAATTTCTTCTGGGCAGCGAAGACGCCGAAGACTCCAGTGACGACCCAATGCACGCAGGTGGATTAACACCCTCACCCGTGGTGAGCGAGGAAGTCGCCGCCATGCATTTTATTGATACTGATGAGTACGTCGACGACGAAAGTGACTCAGAAAAGGCGAATCCACAATTTGATCAATTTGACGAACCCATCAGAGAACTCACCCCTGAAGACGAGACCCTATTAGGAATTGACCCGCACGACGCCTGAGCTATTTACCTACTGCCGGCTTGGGTTTTCGCAGCTTGCGTGCAGTACCGCGAACCGCTCCCCCCAACAACATTCCCAATAGGAACGACACGGTAACAATGACCCACACATAGATATCAAAATCCATGCCTAAGAATTTTACTTGGGCTGTGTTCAGGTTTTGCACTGCAAATATCACGAGCACAAAAACGATGATGATTATGACGATGCCGCGCCACGTCAGCCGCATACCCCGTTTTGACTCACTCTGCCCGAAAGTGTTCGACATAGGTTCCTCTTTCCATTTTGTGGATCCGAGTACAAGCATCCCAGACAAATATTATCCGTAGTGGGACGCCAGATCCACCAATTGCGCGTCTTGATGCTATGAATAGTGCATGCTAACCATCCCTGCCACCGAATTTGTCACTTACGCACTGGATGGTCACGTCGCAACCATCACTTTTAATCGGCCTGAGCGGCTTAATGCGCTTCTTCCCGACATGATCCATACCTATTCGGATTTGTTGGATTTTGCTGATGCCGACCCAGAAGTTCGGGCAATTGTGGTGACCGGATCCGGTCGTGGTTTCTGCTCAGGGGCCGATCTGAGTATTTTGGGTGAGGACCCGGAACTGGTGCAAGGATTCCTCAACGGTCAGAGCCATCGGACCGTGCCGGGGAAATACTTACACTTGTCCACTCCGGTGATCACGGCAATTAATGGCCCCGCCGCAGGTTTGGGTTTCGTGATTGCCATGAGCGCAGACTTTCGATTCGCCAAGTCCGATGCAAAACTCAGCTCAACCTTTGCTCGACTGGGCTTGATCGCCGAATACGGCATTGCCTGGCTGCTCCCCCGGTTAGTTGGTTTGGCTCGCGCCTCGGACATCCTGATTAGCGGGCGCACATTCACCGGCGAGCAGGCCGCTGAGTACGGATTAGTTCTCAGTGCCACGGATGATCCCTTGGCTGCGGCTTATGTGTGCGCGATGGATCTGGTCAGTAATTGCTCACCCGCATCAATGGCCGTGATTAAGGCTCAGCTGGTGCGGGGAATGAATGCGGAATTTAATGAGAGTGCCGATGACGCTTTTGTTGAAATGGGCCATGCGTTTGGTCGTGGAGATCTTGCAGCCGCACTTCTCGGAAAAATCAACGGGGTACCACCGCAGTTCCCCTCCAACTAAGGCAATCC
>DEZY01000132.1:955-3302 GCA_002365735.1 Actinobacteria bacterium UBA3120 | reverse complement strand
AATCCCCTCCAACTAAGGCAATAATCCACAGTGGGCAAGGGCCATTCGCACCAGGCGCCCCTGTCCTCCGACCATCTCTAATTCAAACTCCGGACTGGTTGCCGCATCGGGGGTCACCCAAATGAGGTCCAATGCGTCCTGTGAAGGTACGCAGTCCCCCTCGATCGGAACAATGTAAGCCAGCGAGATTGCGTGCTGGCGCGGGTCATGAAAACCCGACACCCTTTCGTCCGGGAAATACTCCACGACGGTGAATGGTTGCGGTGACGCGGGCAATTTAGGAAATGCCATCGGCCCCAAGTCTTTCTCAAGGTGTCGCATAATTGCATCGCGAACCCGTTCCCGGTACAACACGCGACCGGACACCACCGCCCGGCTAATTGACCCATCAGGCAAAACTCGCAGAAGGAGCCCCACTTCGGTGACCGAACCGTTTGCATCCACGCGCACCGGAATCGCGTCTACATAGACGATCGGTAAATTAGCCCGAGCATTGTCCAGCTCAGTAGGGGATAGCCAGGCACCTGAATTTTCCAATAGTTCCATCACGGGCCAATCTTCACATGAATCCTTCTGGCATACAGGCAGGCACGTCCATCAGATCGACCGTATGCTGTCCATATGAGTACTTCAACTCCGGAAAATGACGGTTCTCAAGACACAGATCAGGGCGATCCCTCGAATGTGACCGATGATCAGTGGCGCGAGCGGCTGACACCCCAGGAATACCACGTCCTGCGAGAAGGGGGGACCGAACCGGCTTTTACGGGTGAATACACCGACAATAAGGCAGCGGGGACCTACTCCTGCCGGGCGTGTGGTGCGCAATTGTTCACCAGCGACACCAAATTTGACTCCCAATGCGGTTGGCCTAGCTTCTATGAGCCATTGGCCAAAGATTCCGTGATCTATATTGAAGACACCAGCCTTGGTCGCACCCGGACCGAAGTGCGATGCGCGGCCTGCGACGGGCACCTGGGGCACGTTTTTGAAGGCGAAGGTTATGGCACACCCACTGACCAGCGATACTGCATTAACTCCATTTCCGTAAACTTCGCGTGACCTGACGGCGCGCCAGCCTCCCCAAACCCGTTCCTCTCATTAGTCTTATCCGGTGCGAACCGTTACTCCAGCCGCAGACCAATTTGCGCTCACGGTTGAGCAAATCAGCAATGTTGTGGTCCGCCCAGACCTCACGTTGACCCAGGTCCCCGCCCCCAGCCGGTTGGCACCTTTTGCCTTGGCCCTGACAGCCGCGCCCACCGATGTCGACAGCGATGAGTTCTCGGGAAGATTTGTGCTGCTCCATGATCCTGATGGTGTCGAAGAGTGGGGTGGAACCTTCCGCGCGGTTATTTTTGCGCGCGCTAAGCTCGAAGCCGATCTTCTCAACGACGATCTCGTAAGAGAGGTCGCCTGGAGTTGGATATCTGAGAGCACTTCACTCCTTGAGATTTCGGAAATCGGAGGAACCGTGACCAGCAACTTTGGTCAGTCATTCGGGACCTTGGCAGACCGCCCAGCCGACGGTTTTGTCGAAGTGAGATCTTCCTGGACACCTACTGAAGACGAGTCGGGGGCGCCACGCGACAACCTTGGCAGCCACCTCACCGCCTGGATAAACGTATTGGTGTGTGCTGGTGGACTTGTGCCACTCCCAGAAGGTGTGGCCCATGTTGCACATGCGCGTCGCCGTGGATAGCGAAGAGCCGAAAGTTCCTTATGAAACTCGCGAGCAAATACCTGACGTAATCGTTACGCACGAGGCACTACTGGACTACGCCGAGAAACTGCGACACGCGACCGGCCCGCTAGCGCTAGATGCCGAGAGGGCTTCGGGCTATACCTACTCGCAGAGGGCATATCTGATCCAATTGCGACGCGAGGGCGCCGGCACTGCGCTCATTGATCCAATCGCCTGTCCGGACCTGAGCCCCATTGCCGACGCAACCGTCGGTGTCGAATGGATTTTGCACGCTGCCACCCAAGATCTTGAATGCTTGCGAGAAGTCGGTCTGTCCCCTTCGAGTCTTTTTGACACCGAATTGGCGGGTCGAATCTTGGGGTGCGAAAGAGTTGGGCTTGGCCCATTGATCGAAAGTGAACTAGGAAAATATTTGGAAAAGGGCCATGGCGCCGCCGACTGGTCGGTAAGACCACTCAAACCAGCAATGCTGCGTTATGCAGCCCTTGATGTCGAGTTGCTCGTCGAATTGCGGGATTCACTCGCCACAAGTTTGCGAGAGGCGAATAAGTACGACTATGCCCGGCAGGAATTTGATGCGCTACTGAGCTGGCGACCTCGCGAACATGAAGGTGAGGCGTGGCGGCGCACCTCCGGAGTGCA
>DEZY01000132.1:0-748 GCA_002365735.1 Actinobacteria bacterium UBA3120 | reverse complement strand
GACATTGCCCGACGACGCGATATTGCCCCAGGCCGTCTGATTCCTGATCGCGCCATTATTGCAGCGGCGAAAGCGATGCCGACCGAAACTTTACTCAAAGTTAAAGACTTCAACGGCCGCGCAGCGGCGCGCTACGAGCATCAATGGAATTTAGCAATCGAGCGGTCCCGCTTGCTGCCGGAATCGGAGTTACCTGGTCCACCCCCCAAGGGCCAATCACTGCCAGCGCCTAAAAGTTGGGCCGAGAAAAATCCAAACGCTTTCGCTCGCCTGGAGATTGTTCGCGAGGGTTTAGCCCAATTGTCGGAATTACTGTCAATTCCGGTCGAAAACCTCATGACGCCAGAGTTGGTGCGGCGGGCTTGCTGGTCTGATCCACTCGATACCGAAGCCGCGTACAGCCAATTACTGGAGGCCGGCGGGGCCAGGGAATGGCAACGCGAATTGGTCCTACCGATTGTGTATGCCGCACGACAGGCACAACCCCTACCTGCCGAAGACCCCGAGCCCGAGACGCAATAAGTTACTAGCGGGTAACATAGGCCTTCCACAAGGAGGAAAAATGGTTGAACGCGCGAATGTCGTATTTGTTGATGGGGCCAGAACCCCTTTTGCCAGAGCCGGAAGTCTGTATTCGCAGACGAGAGCCGATGACCTAATTGTTAAAGTGATCCGGGAACTTTTGCGACGTAACCCCAACCTTCCCCCCGAGAAAATTGACGATGTCGCGATTGCCGCGGCCACCCAG
>DEZY01000098.1:7195-10885 GCA_002365735.1 Actinobacteria bacterium UBA3120 | reverse complement strand
ATTGAATGGATCTGGCTGTTGCACGACGACTGCGCACCAGACTCCACCGCACTGGAGCAGCTCTTATTGACCGCCGACCGTCACCCCAGCGTTGCAGTGCTGGGCCCCAAGATTCTCGGTTGGCATGACCGCAGGCTCCTACTGGAAGTGGGCGTGGGCATCACCTCGGACGGTCGGCGGGTAACCGGGCTTGAACGTGGCGAGCATGACCAAGGTCAACATGATGGTGAGCGCGATGTATTGGCGGTCAGTTCCGCCGGGATGCTCGTCAGGCGCGATATTTTCGATGCCCTAGGGGGCTTTGACCCGGAGCTGCCGCTTTTTCGC
Organism: Actinobacteria bacterium UBA3120; assembly: GCA_002365735.1. Classification (GTDB taxonomy): domain Bacteria; phylum Actinomycetota; class Actinomycetes; order S36-B12; family S36-B12; genus UBA4592. The sequence continues at coordinate 10,558 of DEZY01000098.1, read as the reverse complement.
GATGATTTAGATTTGTGCTGGCGGGCCCACCGCATGGGTGAGCGCGTGATTATTGCTACGGGCGCACAAATGCACCACCGCGAAGCGTCCGCACACGGTCGCAGGCTTGACAATCAGAGCCGCCTGGAAAGCTCACGTCTGCTTCGTGCAGATCGGGAAGCCGCAGTTCACGTGCTACTTGCCCATTCCGCTGGCGTAGCCGCAGTTTTGATTGGCCTGCGTTTATTTTTGGGCAGCGTGATTCGCTCGCTGGGGTATTTGTTGGGCAAAGATGCGAGTGCTGCGGGAGCCGAAATCGGTGCAGTCGTATCTGTAATCCTTCATCCGTCGCGGTTGCGACGTTCGCGCGCACTTGTTGCCGTGACGTCGACCGAACCCGCCTCAGTCGTTCGACATTTGCGACCGAGTACGTGGGAGCAGATCCGGTCTCTGGGAGAGGCCGCGGCCGGCCTTGCCACAACAAGTGGGTCAACAACTAATACGCTCAGCGCACTTGATTCGGGTCCAGTCGATGAAGACGCGTCCTACCTGGAAGAATCCTCTGCCGGCTTGTTCAAAAGGGTGCTTCGCAAGCCCAGCGTTGCAATAATTGTGCTGTTGACGCTCATTGCCGCCGCGGCAACCCGATCACTATGGCTCGGCGAAGGAGTAATCCAAGGCGGGGCGCTTTTGCCAAGTCCGTGGGGGGCATCGGATCTATGGAACTTCTACTTCCAAGGGTGGCACAATGTTGGCCCCGGCTCGGTAAGTGATTCACCGCCGTATCTTGCGGTGATAGCAGCCCTGTCAACAATCACGTTGGGCAAAGCCACCCTCGCGGTGAATTTCATGTTGTTATTGGCAATTCCGCTGGCCGGTTGGGCCGCTTACTTTGCGTCGCGGGTTCTGATCCCGAGCAAGGCGATTCGTTTCTGGGGTGCAGCAACGTACGCGCTTTTGCCAGCCATGACGGGTTCACTTGCACAGGGTCGATTGGGAACCAGCTTCGCTGCATTTATTTTGCCGTTCGCGCTACGTTCGGGGGTTCGCATGCTTACTCCCGATTCAACGAGAAGGCGCGCGGCCGGCACGGCATTGCTTTTTGCCTTGCTCCTCGCATTCGCTCCAGCGCTGTGGCTCATTTCACTGGTCTGTGCGGTTTTGGCACTAGCCTTTATCCGCCGAACCAAAGAAGCCGTGATCAAGGCGGCAATTACATTTGGCGCCTCATTTGCGGCCCTCGTTCCGTGGAGCTTCTCACTGGTACTTAATCCGGTGCAGTTTTTCTTTGAGCCGGGCTTAAATTCCGCGACTCTCACCGACCCAGATATTTCAATGGTAGATATTTTCCTGCTTCACCCCGGCGGCCCGGGAATGTCTCCGATCGTGATCACGATCGGGATTGTTCTTGCAGCTGTGCTTGCCCTCGTGCGCACCGATCGACGTTCGGTAGCTGTTCTTTTGATCACGGCTGCGTGGGTGGGAATACTGTTTGCCCTCGTTCAAGTTGTCTTTCTCTTCACACCTGCCGGTGCAACAACACAAATGCGCACCTGGCCTGGCCCGGCAACACTGTTTATTGGGCTGATGCTGATTGCTGCAGCGGCATTGGGCGCGCAGGGATTACGTACCCGGTTTATCGGGCAAAGTTTCAGTCTTGGACAGCCAATCGCGGCGATCGCTGTTCTTGCCGCGCTCGCCGCGCCATTACTGTCACTTTTGTGGCTTATTCCGGCCGATACCAGCGTGCTGGCCCGTAATTCGCCTGCGACTGTGCCAGCCTTTGTTGCCGCGGATGCATTCGGCCCACAAGCGCCACGAACACTCATGCTCACGCAACTGCCCGCCGGAAGTATCGAATACACGTTGATTAATGGGGACGGCTTACGTCTCGGAGATGCGGACACGCCCCCGAGTTCGCAGGTGTGGCGCACAATCGATCCGTATGTTGCGGCGCTGGCCTCGGGGCGTGGTGGCGACGAGGTTGCCGCGTTGGGAGGTTACGGAGTCCGCTATGTGGCACTTGCCCCAGGATCGTCACAGGAAATCGTGCCAATTCTTGACGCTGAGCCCGGTTTGCGCCGGTTATCTAATTCTGACGGCGAAGTGCTGTGGCGCGTTTCCGGTGTCACTTCGCGGGCCCGCATCACCGATGGGGATATCCAGTCGCCGGTGGGCATCGCATCGCCGGAGGATCTGGGCACGGAACCGTACATTGAGCAAATATTGCCCGATGGCACAGGCACTCGCGTGCTCTATATCGGCACAGGCGCTGACTCCCGTTGGAAGGCGGGCGATTTGGGGTCGGTGGCGACTGAAGGTTTATTGGACTGGTCGGCAACATTTGAAATTCCCGCGGGAAGCCCTGAGGTTCGAGTAGTATTTGACAACTCGTCACGTCAAATGTGGCTGCTCGCCCAACTGTTCATTGTGCTCTCACTTATTGTGATTGCATTGCCGTCCCGCACACGAATCGAAGTCGACCCTGATCTTGATATTTCGCCAGATATCACGCATATGAATGACAACGCAGAGCCTATCCAAGGGCGGGATTGACGTGGCAAATATCGATTCGACTTTCCTGCGCTCGCGGTTCTTCGCCCCTGCTGCAGTGGTCGCTGCTGCCGCCCTTGTCATTGGAATTTCCGGGTTTATCCAAGTCGAGAAACCAAAAGCTTCAGAAGGCGCTGTCACAATTGAACCAATTGGCTCAGCCGTGCTGCTGTGCCCGGAACCGGGCACAGGTGGTGACCTCGGTGTTCGAGTGACTGCCGCAGTTGTACCTGGGCAACCGGGCCAAGACTCTGGTCCGGGCTCGGCTGGCATAGAAACCCTCCCTGGCAAGGAATCGGCGAGTTCGCGAATAAAAGTGCCAGGGGAGCAGGGCCAAATCGAGGCATTTGGTGACCGACTTCCAGCAATCCGTGCTTACGGTGAAGGCTCGTTGGCACCGGGTCTCGTCGCTGACCAGTGGGGCCGTGATCCCAGCGGTCGAGGTCGCGGCATGGCAAGCACCGCATGTGCACCGGCAGCATCGGAGTTTTGGTTTGTCGGCGGCGGCGCAATTGCAGGACGTAAAACCCGCGTACTTCTGGTAAATCCCGATGACACCGCGGCGCTCGTGGACGTAATCATTCATGGCCCCGATGGAATTATTGATGCCCCGGCCGGCCGAGGCCTAGTTGTCCCTCCGCTTGATCGTGTGACGGTGCAGCTTGATGTGCTCGCGCCAGGAGTCCCCGCGGCGGCTTTACACGTACTCGCACGCACGGGCCGGATCGGTGCCTCAGTTGATGACGAGCAACGATCTGGCTTGCAGTCCGTTGGAACCGACTGGATTCCACAGTCAGCTTTACCGGCAATGAAGGTGTACGTACCCGGAGT
>DEZY01000098.1:3099-6936 GCA_002365735.1 Actinobacteria bacterium UBA3120 | reverse complement strand
ACGTACCCGGAGTAATTAATGGGTTAGGTGCACGCGTTTTGTCGATCGTTTCTACATCGGAAAACGATGCAAACGTGACCTTGCGAGTGATTTCACCTGAGGGCACATTTGAACCCGCGGAGAGCAACGCGTTTACGGTTACCTCAGGCACGGTTGTGACGACGGATATGACGCCCGCTTTGCCGCAAACGCCCGATGGCTCTTTACCCGTGACGCTTGAGTTGACTTCGGATCAACCAATTGTAGTGGGCATGCGGCAGTTTTTTGGTGAGAGGCGAGTCCAAAATGAAACGGCATTTAGTGCTGGAGCGCAACCGATCACTGGGCCGGCAGCCGTTTCGGGATTACCGGTCCGAGATGCAACAGATGTTCGCTTGGCAATCAGCGCACCAGAAGGTGACGTGGAAGTGGATATCGTGCTACTCCCATTTCGTGGTGGAAAAAGTGTCGGTGAACCAACGGCACCTCGACGGCTAAAAGTCCCCGGGGGGCAACTGCGAAATATTAAGTTGAATCCGCCCACTGACATTGATTGGTACACCGCGATCGTTACCCCGGTGCAAGGATCGGACCCGGTCTTGCTCGCGCATCGGGTCAGGGAGAAATCGCGTTATGGTGATTTGATGACCGGTTATCCATGGAGCCCATTACGCATCGAGGTTTCAGTCCCTAGTGCCGCGCAGAATGAAGCGGTCGCTGTGCGGCGCGCCGCCACAAGTTAGCCCTTATCTGCGACTAACGTGCCTCGAGTGAGTAGACGCCGTTGCTCCAAGCCGTCCTGTAGCGGTACTGGGGTGTCCACATTGACATATGTTTATGCCGATTCAACCGCGGTACTTGGTCCGTTAGCGACTTACGCTGAACCGCACTGCTACGACCTTTGTTTAATGCACAGTGAGCGACTTACCGCACCCCGCGGCTGGGAGATTGTTCGCATTGCCCCGGATCCTGATTCCTTAAAGCCATCTTCTGATGACCTTGAAGCCTTGGCCAATGCGGTGCGTGAAGCTGCCCGGCCCCGGTACCTTGAGCGCGAAGCTGCTGCTGCCGAGTCGGGCGATGCCGTTGAGGTCGCTCGTCGCGGTCATTTGCGGGTTCTGGCCACGCCCGAGTCCTAATCGACGGGCAGTAATCTCCAGCAGCCCAGCGGTAACCGATAGGTTTATCCAGTGACTTCACTTAGTGAGCGCGACCTCAACGTAATTATTAAGGCGTATGACGTCCGCGGCACCTACCCGGATCAGTTAGATGAGGACCTGGCCCACGCTGTGGGAACCGCATTTGTTGAAGTCCTCGGCGTGAGAGCATCGGAGGGGGGAGCTGGCGCAGTAGTCGTGGGCCATGACATGCGCCCATCAGGGCCTTCGTTGGTTTCCTCATTTGCCCAAGGGGTTCGAGAGGCTGGCTGCGACGTCATTGAAATTGGATTGGCCAGTACTGACGGTTTGTATTTTGCATCGGGGAGTCTGAATCTGCCAGGTGCGATGTTCACGGCAAGTCACAACCCAGCGCAATACAACGGAATCAAGTTGTGTCGGGCCGGAGCGGCTCCGGTCGGTCAAGATTCGGGCTTGCGGGAAATTAGTGAACTGATTTCCCGAGGCATAGTCAAAGCTGAGACATTCCCGCTGGGCAGCGTTTCCGCGCGCGATGTACTCCCCGAATATGCCCGCTACCTTCGCGAACTCGTGCCGGTCGAGGCTGGACGTCAGCTCACGGTGGTTGTTGATGCGGGCAACGGCATGGGTGGCTTTACCGTCCCGGCAGTGCTGGGCACCGCGGCGGGGTTGCCGGCATTGCCATTGACAATTATCCCGATGTATTTTGAGCTGGACGGAAGTTTCCCCAACCATGAGGCCAATCCCATTGAACCGGCGAACCTTGTTGACCTGCAAAGCGCTGTGATTGAGCATAAAGCTGATCTTGGGTTGGCATTCGATGGAGATGCCGACCGCTGCTTTGTCATTGACCACAATGGCGATGCTGTCACCCCATCCGCGATCACCGCCCTGATCGCTACGCGTGAATTAGCCCGCCATCCCGGTAGCAACGTGATCCACAACCTCATTACCTCACGAACTGTGCCGGAGGTAGTAGCCGAAAACGGCGGTACTGCTATTCGAACTCGAGTCGGACACTCATTTATTAAGGAGACCATGGCGCACACCAATGCGGTGTTCGGGGGCGAGCATTCCGGCCATTTCTATTTTCGCGATTTCTGGCGGGCTGACTCTGGCATGCTGGCGGCCCTGCATTGCATTGCGGCATTGGGGGAGACGCAGCCCGGAATAACTTTTGCAAGCCTGATGGCCCCGTTCAATCGGTATGCAGCGAGCGGTGAAATCAATACTCGCGTCGAGAATCAAGCGGCAGTGATCGCGGCCATCACTGCGCAATACGCCGAACACGATCTCGACGAGCTTGACGGCCTTACTGTATCTGCGGATACGTGGTGGTTTAACGTGCGAGCGAGCAACACCGAACCGCTTTTGCGCTTGAATGTCGAGGCGCGCGACACAGTACAGATGCACCGACTGCGCGACACGGTTCTTGAGCTCATGCAAGCCCCCACTATCTCCGCCCCGTATGGCATCGCGCCGCAATTGTGGGCAGTCCTGGCCTGCCCATGCGATTCCCATGGCCCGCTTGTTGGCGCACCAGAGTCAGCTACCCCAGAGCTTGAATGCACCGTATGTAACGCCCGATTCCCGGTACGTGATGGCATCCCGGTCATGATGCTGAAGTGAACGACTGAATCGAACTCGGCAGATGCAGATCATTAATGGTGCACTAAAGAATTATGCTTGGGGAATTCCTCGTGGGCTTGACCAGTGGATCGGAGCCACAGTCTCTGCGAGGGTGCAGCCACAGGCCGAACTGTGGTTCGGCGTGCACCCAAACGGCGCATCAACAGTCGCCGATTCGGGCGTGGCCCTCGACCGAATTCTTGGCCGCGCTGACGTTCCTATCCTTGTGAAAATCTTGGCGGCGGCCAAGCCACTTTCAGTGCAGGTGCACCCGAATAGTGCTTTGGCCCAAGAAGGCTTTAACACACTCAATAACACGGTTCAGTTTGCGGGTGCATTTGCTGATCCTTATGAAAAAATTGAATTGCTCTATGCACTTACGCCTTTTACCGCCTTTTGCGGCTGGCGTCCGGTTGAGCAAGTTCGGCAAGTTTTTGATGCCCTTGGAATCGACGGACCCGCCGAGGTGTCTAGCGAGAGCGGCGTTTCCCGTCAGGACTTATTTGTTTACTGTGTGAACCATGAAGTTGCACCCGACACCCTTGGGCGTATTCCTTCTGCGATTCGTGCGGCCGGTCTTTCGCAGTTAGAAATCAGTTCCTACGAGAGGGTAGTGTCCGATTACCCGGGTGATCAGGGCGCATTGCTCGCAGTTTTCTTACAACCAATCTCACTAGCTCCGGGGGAGAGTGTCTATATTCCATCGGGCGTCCCGCACAGCTACATCGCAGGGACCGGGATTGAGGTCATGACCTCATCTGACAATGTCCTGCGATTGGGGCTGACACCCAAACCTGTTTATCCCGAACTGGCATTGCGCGCACTTGACTTTGATGCTTCCCGGTCCCGCTCGACGGATGCGCCATTTAGTGTTGAAGTGATCAATGCAAACTCAGATGTGGCCTCGCATCTGGAATTGCCAAGTGGTCAGTTCCGCGTAGTTTTATGCTTGGCTGGACGCACCCACGTCCTTGGCACCGAACTTTCCTGCGGTCAAGCCGCGGTGATCACGGCCACTGAGCCCGCCATTTCTATCTCCACGACCGGTAGTTACGCCATCATTCGGACAGAGTTGTGAGTTGTGAGTTGT
>DEZY01000098.1:2468-2933 GCA_002365735.1 Actinobacteria bacterium UBA3120 | reverse complement strand
TTGTGAGTTGTGAGTTGTGAGTACTGAGGGTGGAATCAAGGCCGTGATCGCGGCGCTGATCGCAAACGCCGGAATTGCGGTCAGTAAATTTGTGGCTTTCAGTTTCACCGGTTCGTCGTCGATGCTCTCAGAGGCGATCCATAGTGTTGCTGACTCCGGTAACCAAATATTGCTGCTGATTGGTAATAAGCGCGCCAGGAAACCCGCTGACGAAAGGCATCCATTTGGCTATGGCCGAAGGCGCTACGTGTATGGATTTATTGTTGCAATCGTCCTGTTCATGGTGGGTGGGGTCTTTTCCCTTTATGAAGGGATCCACAAATGGCAACACCCTGAACCGCTGAATGATTGGTGGATTGCAGTTGTTGTGCTGGTAATTGCAATTGGTCTTGAGAGTTATTCATTTCGTACGGCGTTGCGTGAGGCAGATAAATCGCGAGGGAACCGTTCGCTTTTTGGATTTGT
>DEZY01000098.1:411-2198 GCA_002365735.1 Actinobacteria bacterium UBA3120 | reverse complement strand
GGAGTGGGTGCGGCCGTGATCACCGGCGACGGTCGGTTTGATGCCGCAGGCGCGATGAGTGTTGGCACGCTACTTGTCGTTATTGCGATTTTTCTTGCAATTGAGATGACTGCAATGCTGGTGGGTGAAAGCGCATTGCCCGAACAGGTTGCGGCGATCAGGAAGGCGCTGGAAGACTCTGGGGGCGTTGAGCGGGTGATCCACTTGCGGACAATGCACGCGGGACCGGATGAACTTATAGTTGCGGCCAAGATCGCAGTGCACCATTCTGATACGGGCACGCAAATCGCACGAGATATTGATAAAGCCGAAAAGGCACTGCGCGCTGCAGTGCCGAGTGCGAAATATATTTTTCTTGAACCAGATCTAGACCGAGGCCGCCACACCGATCCCCAAGCCCCTGGGCTAGATATCGACGACTCCGATGCCCAGGCTGGCCCGGACTCTTCCCCGACCGGGGACTAACCCGCCCCGATCGCACTAAATCACGCCGATTTCGCAATTCACACGAGGCCGGCGGGGTGTGCCAGCATGCATCAGTTCGGATCTCTGGCATACTAGGGGAACCACGCAGCCGGAGCCCTGGAATTTGTTGTGGAAATCCAATTAATTAGTTCTTGCCATCTTTGCTGTCTGCTCGCATGCAGCGGGTGCGGGAAATATCCGGAAAAACATACATGAGGAGTTTCAATGGCGAACACCACAACCGATCCAAATAAGGGAAGCCTTTTCACGGCTGATGGAGCACCAGATTTCAAGGTGGCAGATCTGAGTCTTGCTGACTTTGGTCGAGACGAAATTCGACTGGCTGAGCACGAAATGCCAGGGCTAATGGCGATGCGCGAGCAGTTTGGTGTCACCAAGCCACTTACAGGTGCACGGATTACCGGTTCGATCCACATGACGGTGCAGACCGCAGTGTTGGTCGAAACGCTGGTCGCGTTAGGCGCCGAAGTGCGTTGGGCTTCGTGCAACATTTTCTCCACCCAAGACCATGCGGCCGCCGCAACCGTCGTTGGCCCAACTGGCACCGTTGACAATCCCGCGGGTGTTCCGGTGTTTGCATGGAAGGGCGAGACCCTTCCCGAATACTGGTGGTGCACCGAGCAGATTCTGATGTGGCCAGACGGTAAAGGTCCGAACATGATTCTAGATGACGGCGGAGACGCCACGCTTCTTGTGCATAAGGGCAAGGAATTCGAGGCAGCGGGAGTTGTCCCGAGGCCAGATGCTGATACGTCAGAGGAATACACGGTCGTTCTCGAAACACTCGCGCGCACTTTGACCGAAGATTCACAGCGGTGGACGAAAATCGCAGGCGGAATTATGGGTGTCACAGAAGAAACTACGACGGGTGTTCACCGGCTGTACGAAATGCTTCGCGAGGGGTCGCTGCTGTTCCCCGCGATCAACGTCAACGATTCGGTTACCAAGAGTAAGTTTGACAACAAGTACGGTTGCCGCCACTCGTTGGTCGACGGAATCAACCGCGCAACCGACACATTGATCGGTGGCAAGGTTGCAGTTCTTGCGGGCTACGGCGACGTGGGTAAGGGCTCAGCGGACTCACTTCGTGGCCAAGGTGCGCGCGTAATTATCACTGAAGTCGATCCAATTTGTGCGCTGCAGGCTGCCATGGACGGCTATCAGGTTGCTCGAATGGAAGACGTAGTCGCGGAAGCAGACATCTTCATCACGGCCACCGGCTGCTACGACGTTATTACCGCCGAGCACATGTCCAAGATGAAGAACAACGCCATCGTCGGCAACATCGGCCACTTCGACAA
>DEZY01000098.1:0-168 GCA_002365735.1 Actinobacteria bacterium UBA3120 | reverse complement strand
CGAGCACATGTCCAAGATGAAGCATCAGGCGATCGTCGGAAATATTGGTCACTTTGACAACGAGATTGACTTAGTGGGACTGACCAAGACTCCGGGAATCACACGAAAGACGATCAAGCCTCAGGTTGACGAATGGACTTTCGCTGATGGTCATTCGATCATCATGCT
>DEZY01000153.1:333-3945 GCA_002365735.1 Actinobacteria bacterium UBA3120 | reverse complement strand
ACACGGACGGGCCAGCAGTCGGTGCGCCATCTACACCCGAGGCCGCAACGGATGCGGTTCCATCGGCGACAAGTCAATTCACGACGCCGGCAATGTTGAAACTTCGCGTTCCGAGTACTGCCATGCAACTGAACGTATCGGGGAAAACGGTCACACTGCAGATTGACATGGAAGAGCTTCAGCTCACCGCGACTGACAGTGCCATTGCGAAAGTCTCGCTTCAAAAAAGAGTCAAGGTCAAAGTCAAGTCTGCTATTAAAAAGAAAGGCAAACCCCGGAAGAGCAAAGTTGTTTACCGTATGATCGACTCCGTTCTGTTGGAAGGCACGGACGTGGCAGCCTTCACGAAAATCAAGATTAAGTCCGGTTATTACAGACTGGTGTTTAATCTCGAGGATTCGTCAAAAGTGGTGAGCAAAAGGTTCCGCATCACCGAGAAGCAAATAAGGAAAACAATTCGCTCAAGTCGATCCTGATGCGGGCGTCAGTTATGGGTCGGGAATCGGGCCTGGCTCTCCCAAGGACCCCTGACCTGCAGAACCGGCAAGCTCGCTGGCGGGGTTGTGGGTCAGCGGCGGACAGTTCTACCGCTCTTCACTCGTTAGCCCGAGGCTACGCGAGGAAACCTCGTTGTTACCAGGCAACTCGAAGGTGCGAACCAACGCCGAATGGCTTTCTTCGTTACGCTCTCTTTAATATGTTAGAGAAAGATAAAACAGATTTGGAGCTCCTGCTCGATCACGTGTCAGGAGACGATACGGCTTTCCCTTTAATCGTCCGACGCACCTCAGGTGCGGCTTGGGCAGTAGTACTGAAAATCACCGGAAACGAAGAGGATGCTGCCGACGCCTTTCAGGAGACGTACCTTTCCGCTCATCGGGCCGCCGCAAAGTTCAGGGGTGATTCGGCGGTCAGCACGTGGATTCACCGAATTGCGGTCAACGCTGCGCTCGCCTGTGTCAAGAAGCGCCAGAAAAACCTCACTGCCGTGCTGGAGAACCTAGAGGACATCGAAGTGCAAACAAGCACTGCACCAAGCATTGACCGTGTTCATCCCAGTGATGCGCATTTAGATGTCTCCCGATCGCTGGCGCTTTTGTCACATGAACAACAACAAACGATTCTCTTGGTCGATATGTACGGGTACACGCAAATCGATGCTGCTGAAATCTTGGGGTGTGCTGAAGGAACAATTAAGTCTCGCTTGTCCCGGGCCCGGCGAGCACTTGCTGAGGATCTCGGGCACCTCCGACCGTCCATGGCCGCTGGGAAATTAGAATCTTTTCGAGAGGGGACCGAAGATGAACGAAACACCTGACGTCGGAGAAGATGGGTCAATTGACCCCGCTGTCGCAAGCGACCAGGATTTCTCTGAGCAGATCCTCGCTGATTACAGTGCTTTTCTCGAACCTGATGCACACGAGGTGGGTGAAGCTCCAGAACGACTTGTCCAGTTAGTTCTTGACCAACTCCCGTCTTCGAAAGTTTCCTCAGATGGCGACGTGCCTTCTTTTGCCGAACGAAGGCTGGAAAAAGCACGAGGACCACGTCTATGGAAAGTCATGGCACTCGCGGCTTCAACCGTGCTGGTCGCTGGAGTCGGTGGGTTGGCTCTGCAGACACTTGGGGAAGCAGATGCGCCAAGTGGCGGTGACATGGCCGCTGGGGCGACAGATGAAGTAGTACCCGGCCTACGCGGAAGCGCTGGAACGGAGGGAATTGACGGTGCTCAAGTTGGTGAGCTTGTGGCCGGACTCCTGATCCTAGATTTGCCCGCAGCGAGCTCGGATCAAACGCGGGATCGAGTGAGTCGGATTTGGGTTCCTGATACTGCCCCAACGGCAGCGGGCTACTCCATTCTTTTCGTCCCGGAGACGCCGAGTGGGACAGCCGAGTCTCAAGCTCGAACTTTTTGCTCGACCACGGGTAACTGTGTTGTCGCTACGATCCCAGAGGGTTCGCAAGTTGGTGACGCCGCAGGCACGTCTGTAAAAGCGTCTATTGACGCGATCACTAATACATTGCAGCCCTTTGAAGGCATCAACCTCGACAGTAGTCATTATTGGCTGGTGGACGGGATTGGCGTGGACGTTGTGGAAATGCAAACGGACCTTCCCGGTATTCGCGTTGTCACATCTTTGGAGGACGTGCGATGAGGTCAAGCGGGCAGAAATGGAAAGCGGTCCGGTTTCTTGGGGTTGGTGTGCTCTTGTTGGGGGCCACCTCTTGTTCCAGTAGCGAGGAAGCTGCACCCGTTGAGGAAGCGGCTGCAAGCGCGTCACCGCAAGCGACTGAACTTGATGTGAACACCGGATTTTTGAGCGACCCTGATGGCTTTTCTTTTGCGAATGCGAAACAGGCTGGGTCCTTAGAAAAGGAAAGCTTGATCACGCTATTTGGGCCTGAGAGTGTCTGTATTAATGGCATTATTAGCGATTGTCAGTTGCTCCCCAGTGCCGCTCAATGGCTCGGCCAAGTTAATTCGGCTCTCACGTCAGGTCGCTGCGAGGGCATGGCAATTTTGTCGCAGCAATTCTTCCAGAACATCGCGTCGGTCCAGAATTTTAATGACTCGGCGCCGTTCGCCTACGCCCTTAATGAAAAAAATCCGGATCTGCAGCGCAGTATCGAGCAGCTCTGGGCAACTCAATTGCTTTCCAGCGCACAGGAGGCAGCTGCTGAATCGCGCCGGAAAGGGCCTGTGGCTATCGCGGAAATGTTGCAATCTGCCCTGGTGGACGGGACCGTCTATACGATGGGACTTTACGATGAAATCGGAGCCGGACATACGGTCACGCCGGCCTCAATAGTCGCGGTGGATTCCGGGTGGGAAATCAGCCTGTATGACAATAACGTGCCTGGTGTTCAACAAACACTCACCATCTCAAGCCCCGACGACACATGGGCCTACCAGCCTGTTGATGCTGCTGGGGTTCTAGTCGGTAGCGCCATCGGTGGGGGCGTTGGCTCTATGGACCTGACTCCGCTTGCAGCTCGTAATCTGCCACAAACGCCCCCCTTTTCGGCCAACGTCGAAACTACCGATGTGAAAGCAAGTGCGGCGCGAGCACATGTGCTTGTCACTTCACCTCAGAAAATCTCCCGAATGCTTGTCTCGGCTGAGGTAGAGGGGGAAGCCAAAACGGTCAAGCAGCTCATGTCCGACGGTGATTCGCCGGTCATTTACACTCCGCTGCGGACCGGCGATGCGGCGGCGAATGGATTTTCCGCGCAATGGAATCCGGGTGCTGTTGATCAAGTGAGTTTTAGCATTAACCACGAACAAGGTAGTGCAGATTCTGAAATTCCCGCGGTGTTTTCGCTAGATTTTCCGGGTGTGCCCCGGGTTCTGGCAGAACTTGATGAGGGCCAAGGCGGTGATCTGCAGTTCACTGCAACCGCAAAGCAGGGCGTTTCCGTGCGAAGCATTGGTGGTGCGGCAACCCACATCACCGTCACAAATGGACTCGTGTCTATCCGGTTTGTTGTGGGTCCCGATGTCACGCTCACGGCTGAACCTGTGGGTCAAGATGGGGAGTCCCGGGTCACTATGACCAGTGAAAAGGGTGGCGGCGTGGTCGTAGAATTCACGCTTCCCACTGTCATCACTCC
>DEZY01000153.1:0-152 GCA_002365735.1 Actinobacteria bacterium UBA3120 | reverse complement strand
TTGAAATTGACGCATCGGATCCGACACTCCTGAAGATTCTCAAATCAAACATCAAGGCTTCGCTACTGAAAAAGTTTTTGTCCTCCAGCGGTTTAGGTGCCGACACCGAAAAAAATGAGACACCTGCCCAAAATCAGTCCCCCACACAAAAT
>DEZY01000036.1:9423-9586 GCA_002365735.1 Actinobacteria bacterium UBA3120 | reverse complement strand
CGCTGATGTCGGTTACCAATGCAATCTCAGGCATCATCGTCGTCGGCGCACTTCTTCAGATCGGACACAGCAACACGGTGATCACGGTCTTAGCTTTCGTCGCAGTCCTACTGGCCAGCATTAACGTGTTCGGCGGCTTTGCCGTGACGCGACGAATGCTCTC
>DEZY01000036.1:2567-9068 GCA_002365735.1 Actinobacteria bacterium UBA3120 | reverse complement strand
GGGTATGGCAGTCGCGCTCGTCGCCACGATCGCTCTGGCTATCGATAGAAACATCGAATCCCTCGGCCTGATCCTCATCGGTGTTGCCATGGTCGTCGGCGCTGCTATTGGTCTGTGGCGAGCACGAGTTGTCGAAATGACGGGCATGCCCGAGCTCATCGCACTCCTGCACTCCTTCGTCGGCTTGGCAGCCGTGCTGGTGGGCTGGAATGGCTACTTACTCGTTGAGGGCGGCGGAAGTCCAGAAGAAATTGCCCTGCTCACCGCGGAAGGCACCCTCGGAATCCACAGCGTTGAGGTCTTTGTCGGCGTCTTTATCGGCGCAGTGACCTTCACTGGCTCGATCGTCGCGTACGGCAAGCTTTCGGGCCGCATGAAGTCGAATCCGCTCGTGCTGCCTGGTAAGAACGTGCTGAACATCAGCGCACTCGTGGTCTTCTTGGCACTCACCGGGTGGTTCGTCATCGACCCGGCACTTTGGCTGCTGATCGTGGTAACCATCGTCGCTCTGGCTCTTGGATGGCACTTGGTTGCGTCCATCGGCGGCGGTGACATGCCTGTGGTCGTGTCAATGCTCAATAGCTACTCCGGCTGGGCCGCGGCAGCCGCAGGCTTCCTTCTCGGCAATGATTTGCTGATCGTTACCGGTGCGCTCGTGGGCTCCTCGGGCGCTTACCTGTCCTACATCATGTGCAAGGCGATGAACCGCTCGTTCATCTCGGTCATTGCCGGTGGTTTCGGCATCGAAGCTGGGCCAGGTGAGGACAAAGACTACGGCGACCACCGTGAGGTGACCGCGGCCGAGACGGCAGAGTTGTTGCGCAATGCGCAATCAGTAATCATCACGCCCGGCTACGGCATGGCCGTTGCTCAGGCGCAATACGGAGTCGCCGAACTAACCCGCAAACTGCGCGAGAACGGCACCACGGTGCGCTTCGGCATCCATCCAGTCGCCGGTCGCCTTCCCGGCCACATGAATGTCCTCCTCGCAGAGGCGAAGGTGCCTTACGACATCGTGCTCGAGATGGACGAGATCAACGACGATTTCGCAGACACCGATGTCGTGCTTGTGATCGGCGCGAATGACACAGTGAACCCTGCGGCTGAGACTGATCCCGGAAGCCCGATTGCAGGTATGCCGGTACTGCGCGTCTGGAACGGCAGCGACGTGATCGTGTTCAAGCGCTCCATGGCGTCGGGCTATGCCGGTGTGCAGAATCCACTGTTTTTCAATGAGAACTCAGCGATGCTTTTCGGCGACGCGAAGGACAGAGTCGACGACATTATTCGCGCCCTCTAGGGAGCTGCAGATGGACCTACTTGCACTCTGATCAATTCTGACGTGAGGTGCTTCCCGCGAATATCCCCACCATGACCTCTCGCCCGCAATGGCAACACCGTGCTTCTACTGTCATATGTCAGCGGAACGACGTCTCCCTGTTCCCCTCTTTGAGCATGTTAACCTCGATGATCCAGCCATTTCCACCAGACTTCAAGGGTGAACGCAACCGCCGAACCGGGCATTTGTACAGTTCTCGGCGGTGGCGTGTCCGAGCGGCCAAAGGAGCGCGCCTCGAAAGCGCGTGTGGGGGCAACCTCACCGTGGGTTCAAATCCCACCGCCACCGCCATGCTTTCTAGCTCTCGCTAGGGGACTCCGAAACGCTGGCCGCATCGCTGGGGGTAGCTTCGGGGATTGTGCAGCCTTCTGGGGATGCGCTCGCCGACGGCTGTGCAAGTTGGGCAACTACCTCAGCGTCATCTGCGAGGTCCGAGAACTGTTGGCCCAGAACCACATCAATACGCTTGCCACCACGATCATCTTTGATCAGGGTCGCATCAGGGAAGTGATAAGCCATGAGCTGCGCATTTAGCTCGCCTTTTGTGCCGAACCGAATCTCACCAGCGCCTTCTGCGCCCACACCCAGTGGATCGTTCTCCACTTTTGCGATCTTGAACCCCCGCACACTAAGGAACTTGGACGTCTCTCCCGCAATCCCCACCCGTTTAGTTGAGTTATAGACGTTGACGGTCACCCGCGATGCGAGTGGTAATACTTCAGCGGGCGTCACCATGACGGTGGTGCAGCCGTCAACCAATGCTGAAGTGCTTGGAGATGCTGTGGCATCGGCGACATCTGCTCCACCCGAGCCCTTAAATAGGGTTGCGATCCCAAAACCCACACCAAAAAGCACCAGCATGGCAACAAAAATCAGTAGTACGGTCAACCAGAGTGGCCGCTGGGCAGGGCGAGTTTTGGGACGACTAAATCCTTGGGTCGTTGACATCGGTTACAGACTAGCGTTTTTCGCTAAAAAATTCCCGGACCAACTTCCCGGTCTCGTTTCCCAGTACGCCGGGAATGACTTCTACTTGGTGGTTCATCCGTTGGTCGCGCACTAGATCCCACCGGGATCCAACGGCGCCATACTCATCATTCCACGCGCCAATCACGAGTCGTGGGACCCGCGCCATGGTGATTGCCCCCGCACACATGGGGCATGGTTCAAGGGTTACATACATTGTTGAGCGCACGATCCGCCAGTCGTTGAGTTGCGCGCCGGCCGCACGCAAGGCCAGGATTTCCGCATGGGCTGTTGGATCTTTGAGCTGCTCGCGTGAATTCCCTGCTCGAGCGATAACTTCTCCTTGGTCGGTCACGATCACCGCGCCGATGGGAATATCGCCCCGCTTCCCCGCAATTTTGGCCTGTTCAATGGCCTGACGCATAAAACCTTCATGTAGCTGGGTCTGGGTGAGGGTGCTACTCACTGATTACGGATCTTCTGCCAGGCAAATTCAGCGCCAATACGCTTGAAAATCTCGGAAATCTGCTGATCCGGCTCCAGATCTGGGTTTTCGCAGATCATGGAGAGGTCCTGCGATTTGAGTCCAAAGTTCGAGAGCAGGTTTAGGTCACCGACCGCTTCGAACTCTTCGAGTTCTCCCTCTTCCCAGTCCAGATCTATGAGGTCGGCGGCGTCTTCGGCTAGATCCCAGTCGAGGAGCGCCGCGCCGTCACTTATCACCACCTCGGTCTTCTGGGCGTCGTGCCGGAGCAGAATAAAGAACTCTTCACCCACTCCGATGGCGGCGTACACTCCGCCTTCACCGGGGTATTGCTTGCACACAGCCAGTAGGTCATCAAGCACGATGCTGTGCTGCGCCGGAACCGGGGTTGAATTCCACACCCCATCTTCGCGCCACAAAATGGCGCTGTAATCAAGGTCCTCGGGACGTACCTGTTCAGTAGCCATGGCTTAATAGTTACACGTTACCCACCCGCAGCGCGACCTCGATCCAATATTGGTCAGCGCCGGCGGGCCTTGCGCTAGTCTTAAGGGCATGCACACACTTGTCGTTGATCACCCGCTCGTTGCCCACAAAATGTCCCGGCTACGCCGTGAAGAGACCTCGTCGGCAACATTTCGCCTCCTCGCAGAGGAACTAGTCACCCTGTTGGCCTATGAAGCCACGCGTGGGCTCGAAGTGGGTGAGGTGCCGATCACCACGCCGGTATCTCCCACAGTCGGCCAGGAAATGACCGAGCCATTACCCCTCGTTGTTCCGATTCTGCGCGCTGGTTTGGGAATGTTAAACGGCATGGTCCGCTTAATGCCAACCGCCGAAGTCGGATTCCTTGGACTCGTGCGAGATGAAGAATCTTTAACCGCATCGATTTACGCGGACCGTTTACCCGACGACATCCATAATCGCCAGGTCTTCGTACTTGACCCGATGTTGGCGACCGGTGGCACGCTCATTGCAGCGATTGACATCTTGCTGGAGCGCGGTGCAAAAGATGTAACTGCGATTTGTTTGCTCGCTGCTCCAGAAGGTCTCGCACGACTTGAGGAAGCCTATGGCGCCCGTACTGAAAGTGTATCCCTTGTTATTGCCGGACTCGACGAGAAACTTAATGAAAAGGGATACATCGTGCCCGGCCTCGGTGATGCTGGAGACCGGCTTTACGGGACCGTTTAGTTGTTACAGGCCCTTGAGGGACGTCACAACTTTCGTCAGTGAGTCTTTCGCGTCACCGAATAACAGAGTGGTCTTTGGATCAAACACAACGGCGTTCTCGATGCCAGCAAACCCAGGGCGCATTGACCGCTTGAGGAACACAACCTGTTGGGCTGCGTCAACATTAAGAATTGGCATACCGTAAATCAGTGCCGTTGCCGCCGCGGTCGCCTATTTGGTCACCTACTTGATTGATCACAAGCTTGCGAACACTGACAAAGAACTACTTTCGCAATAAAGTTGATAAATACTTATCGAAAATTCGGGCGACTTCTCGGCCGCCAGAAGTTTTAACTTCATTGACCGGTGTACCAAACCCCTCAGCTTGGGTTACCGCGATCCGCTCCGGTAGAAAAGGCTTGAGGATTGCGGCTTTGCCGTACAGGGCGCCCAGCTCATTCATGCGGTACTGGTGCTCTTCAGCGACTGACCGAACCCGGTTCACCACGATTCCCGCGAGTTTCAGACGTGGATTAACGCCCTTACGGATCTCTTCCACTTCAGCGATTGCTCGCTCAACTCCCTGGGCCCCGAAATACGAAGGCGTAGTCACAATCAATGCCAAGTCCGATGCCGCGAGCGCCTCTCGCGTGAGTGCACCTAATGAGGGAGGGCAGTCAATCAATACCAGGTCGTATCCATCTAGTTGGTTAAGTGCTTTGGCTAATTTCGGTGTGAAAGCGCTACCGGGGTGGGTCCAAGAATCAAATCTGATCACACTCGGGTGACTTGCGAGCACGTCAACCTCACCAGGACCAATTTCCCAATCACATGGAGTTAATGCTCCCTCGATTTCGGCACGAGTTGGATGCTCCAACACATTTGCGACCGATGTTTTTGAGGAGTGCGTCCGTAGAATTGATGTTGCATTTCCCTGGGGATCAAGGTCCACGACGAGTGAAGCAAGACCCCGCGAGGTTGCTGCACCAGCCAACCCGAGGGTCACCGCTGTCTTACCGACCCCACCTTTTAAACTCACAATACTGACTACTGGCATGGCCTTAGTCTTCACTGTCGACCCCCTTTCTGGCAACTCACCCCACGCATCCACCAGACAAACCCGCTCCCAACAACTACAGCTCTGGCTCTAACCAGGGCTGTTCTGGCCTTTCGGAGAGCACCCTTGTGGGGAATTATTCGGTGGGAAGGTAGTGTAAATTCATGCTTTTCCTTCCCCCCAAGCACACAGCTATAGCGGCCTGCGCTGGCCTGATCGCCAGCATTGCCGTGACTTCAACCACCCTTCCCGCTAGCCAGGCTGCCGAAGTAGGCAGTTGTTTCACCTATGCCGCGAGCGGAACCAAAGACCAAGCGGCCAGTGCACCAGCCGTTGACTGCAGCGCGCCACATACTGCCCAGACCTATTGGAGTGGCACTTTGTCTGCCAACTTCGGTGTTCCCGAAAAAGCCAAAGCGTCCAGCAGCTTAAAAGCAACCCGCGCATGCACCTCAAAAAACATGAATGCTTTTGTGAATTTGGAAAACCGTAAGCTGCCATCCAGATTTAACAGCGTGCCCGTTTTTCCCACCAAAGCGCAATGGAATGCCGGTGAGCGCTGGGTTCGGTGTGATGTTGTTTTCCGCTCAGGCAAGACGTACAAAAAACTTTCGGTACCTATGGCTGAGTTTGCCGCGGCAACCCCAGGGGATCAGCTAAATTTTTGTACGCCCAAAGTTCCAGGAAATAGGTCCACGAGCGCCTACCCCTGCACTAAAATCAAGAAAAATTGGATCATGATTCTTGAGCGTGACCTGGGAACGCCGACCAAGAAATTTCCAGGATCCCGGACAGTGGAAAGGCAAACAAAAAAGGTCTGTGAAAGGGCCGCAAAGCCATACGTCACCCTAAAAAAGTACTACCCCTGGTGGGCAATCTGGCCAAATTCAACAGGTTGGTCACGCGGGGATCGAACAGCCCAGTGTTTCGTTCCCTACGGTGAATTTGTTAAGAACACTACTAATCAATAACTGGGCGTTTGGGGCCGATCCCCCACGAAATGTAATTCCAAAACCAATCAGCGATCACGGATATTCGGTTTCGACCGCCAGCTAAATAAAACACGTGCAGGGCCAACCAGGACAGCCAAGCGAGAGTACCGTGCAGGGCTGGCCCATTGGGCAATTCAACAACTGCACGCCTACGACCGATTGTGGCCATTTGCCCTTTGTCTTTATAGGTAAATGGCTTGAGCTCTTCACCGCCTAGAATTTTTTCGATACTCGCCGCTACATACCGTCCCTGCTGCATTGCCACAGAAGCAACCATCGGGAGTGGACGTTTGCCTTCTGCAGCGACGTGGGCAACATCTCCCACGACCCACACATTCGACTGAAGCCGCAATGTGTCAGAGACCATCAATCTATTCGATCGATCAGTTTCGCCCAAGTCATTCCACTCGGCGGGAGCGGCGACACCGGCCGCCCAAATAATCGTGCCGGCCGGTAACACTTCCCCCGACTTCAAGTGAACGTCACTGGG
>DEZY01000036.1:359-2435 GCA_002365735.1 Actinobacteria bacterium UBA3120 | reverse complement strand
TGCCCGACCTGAAGACTTCTCACCAAACGACGGCAGCAACCGCGGACCTGCCTCAACCAAAGTAACCGATGCGTTCTCTGTCATCTTTGGGAATTCGCGGTGCATACTTTTCTGCAATTCAGCTACGGCCCCCGAAATTTCAACACCGGTAGGGCCTCCGCCCACAACAACCACTCGCAAAGCTTCTTTGGGTTTTACACCTGTTTCAACATCTTCATAGGTTCGCAATAGTCGATTGCGAATAGCGCGAGCCTCATGTAAAGACTTCATTTGAAGAGCGTTTTCCTCGACTCCCGGAAGGCCAAAAGTTGTGCCCATGCTTCCCACAGCGAACACCAGTTGGTCAAAGTACAGGACTCTCCCATCTTCCAAGCGAATATTGTTCGATTCAGTGGAAACTTTAATTACTTCTCCGCGAATAAAATCTACCCCAGGGACTGCCGCGCGAACCGGATAAGCGATATCGTCTTCGGGCAGACCACCGGTCGCAACCTGGTAAAGTAGCGGGGAGAAAAGTTGGTAGGAGTGACGGTCAATTACCGTTACCTCCACATTCCCTTTCTTGGCCAATGCAGAAGCAGCCGTTAATCCCCCGAAACCTGCACCAACAATGAGTACTTTTTGTTTAATTTGTTCTGGTGCCTGGTTCACCGCAGTGGGCTCCTTGGTTCGGTTTCGGGAAAGATCGTCTCCCCGGAAGGCTCAGTTGCGCTGAGGCGCTCGAATTGTGAATCTGTGAGTTCAATACTCAATGAGTGAATAATTGAATCGATTGTCACGGGCTTTGTGGCACCAGGAATGGGGATTACAACGGGTGAGAGTTTAAGCAACCAGGCCAGGGTGATCTCCTGCGCGGTGGCGCTATGTTCGGCGGCAACTATGGCAAATTCACCAAACTGCGAGTCCAGATTCTTGGCATGATCTGAGCCGCCCAGTGGTGACCATGGCAGAAAAGCAATCCCAAGTTCGGTACACCGGTCCAAGACTTCGCGATCTCCACGGAAACGCGGAGAGAATTCATTTTGTACGGAGACCACACCACCACTGCCCGGGCCCCCCAAGACTTCAAGTGCAACTTCAAGCTCGGCCAAAGTCGCATTTGAAATTCCCACTTCACGCACCCAGCCCAGATCGCGTAAAGCCGCAATCCCTCTCATTTGGTCGGCGTAGGTTTCGCGTGAATCGTGTCGATGGTGTTGGTACAGGTTGATGACGGTTACGCCCAATGCGGTCATGCTGGCCTCGCACGCAGCCTTGAGCCCAGACGCGCTCCCATCACGCGACCAAGTTTCGCCTTTACCCCTAGTTATACCGCCTTTTGTCGCTACCACAATCCGGGAAGTATCCGCGGGCCCGGAGTAGAGTGCTAACGCTTCGGCGACCAGCGCTTCGCTGTGTCCCACTGCGTCCCAGCTTGGAGCATAAATATTGGCCGTATCAATGAGTGTCACGCCTAAATCCATTGCCCGATGAATTGTGGCAATTGCTTGTTCACGGTGGTCCAGCATGTTCGCAAAAGACAGTGGCATCGCGCCCAAACCCACAGCCGACACCTGCCATGGTCCTAATTGACGTACCGGCAGGGTCGAATTGGCGCTATTCATGCGCCCATCGTATTCCCAGCTTGTATCCCCAGCCAGATTAGGAGAGTCCACCCGAAAGCCCGTCCGCTGTCTCTATCCACTGCACTTCGATTTTTTCCTTCTTCTCATTCAATTCCCGAAGGTTCTGATCAAGCTCCGCTACGCGCTCAAAATCACTCGCGAACTCAAGCATTTGGTCATGGATTCCGACAATCTGGGCATCAAGTTTCGAGAGTTGACGCTCCAACTTGTCTGTGAGCTTGCGCAGTTCCCGCTCGCGAGCTGGAGTGAGCATAGATTTCCTCGCGCTTTCCTCACCGACACTCGCAACAGATTTTCCCGACGCCACAGAGAGCATGTTTCTCCGAAACTCCAAATACTGTTCAATGCCCCCGGGTAGATCCGTAAACGCGCGGTCCCCCATCACCGCAACAAAGTTGTCGCATACCCGTTCCAGGAAATATCGATCATGGGAAATGATCAACAGCGTCCC
>DEZY01000036.1:0-203 GCA_002365735.1 Actinobacteria bacterium UBA3120 | reverse complement strand
GATCAGCAGCGTCCCGGGAAACCCATCAAGTAAGTCTTCCAAGGCGGCCAATGTTTCTACGTCAAAATCATTAGTTGGTTCATCAAGAACCAAAATATTAGGTTCAGACATCAAGATTCGGGTGAGTTCAAGCCGCCTGCGCTCGCCGCCCGAGAGTTCACCGACTCGCGTGAATTGGCCATCGTGATCAAAACCGAGTCGTT
>DEZY01000125.1:4197-5398 GCA_002365735.1 Actinobacteria bacterium UBA3120 | reverse complement strand
TCAAGTCCCTCGCGGTGTACAACAGGGTTCCTCACGAAACTCGCACAGTCCATCGAGCTCTTGGTCTCGAATGCACGGATTTCGCGACCCAGCCAGATTGTTAGGGACATAGCCTGGGGCCTGCAGGCTGCTTTAACGGTTATCGGGATTATCCGGTGTCTTACATCTTCACTGTTTGCGCTTGCGCCAGGTCAACCGGAGTGGACCTTGTCACCGTCGCCCGGGTGCAACGCCTTCTGGCTGTCGCCGGTGAGCCCTTTATCCAAAAAGCTAAGCCCGAATTCCAGCGTCGAGCTCTGTAATCTGGCGTGGATCGACTTCCCCGAAGCGAGTCCGATAAAACCTTCCCAAATCAGGCATACTTTGTACGTGGATCAACATCAAGTAGCTGAATTTAATGAGCTCGGTGCAACTGTCGTTCGCGGGCTTTTCACACCCGATGAGGTGGCCATGATCAGAGTTGGGATTGAAAAGAACTTAGCCAGTCCAGGGCCGATGTTTAAAATTGCTAGCCAGCCCGATGATCCTGGTCGTTTCGTTGAAGATTTTTGCAACTGGAATCGGATCGATGAATATCGAGAGATTGCATGTGAGTCCAGGGCCGCTGACGTCGCGCAGCAACTTATGGGCGGTTCGAGCGTGCGCCTCTTTCATGACCACTTGCTAGTCAAAGAACCAGGCACCCAGCAGGAAACCCCATGGCACCAAGACCAGCCGTATTACAACGTCGATGGCGACTTGAACTGTTCCATGTGGGCGCCGGTTGACCCGGTTGCCCCGGAATCAACCCTTGAGTTCAATGCCGGCTCCCACAAAAAGGGTTGGCTCATCCCACGAACCTTTATGGACAATCAAGCCAAATGGTTCCCCGAAGGCGCCATGTCCGAAATCCCCAACATCGAAGCTGATCGGAATGCCTTCCAGATCCTTGGCTGGGAACTACAACCGGGCGACGCCGTCTTTTTTCACATGTTGACCATCCACCATTCATACGGTGTTCCTGGACCGAACCGGCGCCGCGCATTCTCGCTCCGATTCTTGGGCGATGACATGGTTCACGCGCCACGAGACTGGATCACCTCACCCAACTTTGATGGCCTCAATCTTGAGATTCCGGCTGGTGCACCAATGGAACACGATCTGTTCCCCCTGCTGCGTGAAGCCTCAAGTAGCACCTCTCAATAAGCTGCCGGTGTAACTG
>DEZY01000125.1:0-3988 GCA_002365735.1 Actinobacteria bacterium UBA3120 | reverse complement strand
TGTGCCCCGGTATCCCGGAGACGCCTCCGCCTCTGGCTGCACCACTGCCACACAGGAAAATCCTGGGGTGCGTGGTTTCCACGCCCCACTTTCCCACCTGGTCACTTTTCATTGCCCATGGCCAATCCAAGGGCGTGTGGAAAATGTTCCCCGTCGGAATACCGAGGCTGTGCTCGATATCAAGGGTGGTATTTACTTCCAGACAGATCTTGCCACTGGCATCTTGGAACAGACAGTCTTCAATCGGCTCGGCAAGAACCGAGTTCAAAGTCTTAACAACAGCAGCTCTAGCATCCTCGCGGGTGTACGGATTCGCGCTGCGGGCAAAGAGCTCATGCGGGGTGTGCAAGGCAAAGAGGGTGAGGGTGTGTACGCCTTGTTCTTGTAGTTCGGGTGAAAGTATCGACGGGTCGGTCAAGCTGTGACAATAGATTTCAGCAGGTAGTGGGTCTGGTAGTTCGCCCGCGACCGCGACTGCAAAAGCACGTTGGAGCTGTTCATAACTTTCATTGATGTGAAATGTTCCATTGAATGCTTCAAGCGAATTGCCGCCGCGAATCCGAGGAAGACGTTTGACCAACATGTTGACCTTGATTTGCGCACCACCATCGGGTAACGGAATTTCCCGTTCGGGTTCTCCCAATAGTCGCGCAAGAACTGCTGGTGCCGCGTTCACCAAAACTCGCGTGGCCGACACCTCCCCCGTTGGAGTTCCCACAATGACCCGACCCTCGCTTGGCTTAATCCACGAAACAGGTGTGGACAGTGAGATCTGCACACCCAGCCCTCGCGCAATTGCATCAAGTTGACCCGTGACCTGCCCCATGCCACCTACCGGCACATCCCAGTCACCGGTTCCGTTTCCGATCACGTGGTAGAGGAAACAAATATTTGCCCGTTTGTCATCACCGTGAGCGTTCGCAAAAGTTCCAATCAGGGCGTCGGTGAGAATAATTCCCCGTAGGACATCATTTGAGATAGATTTTTCAATGACCTCCCCCAATGGCCTTTCAAAGAAGTCATTCCAATCCTCTTCACTGTCAATCAGGGTGCGCATTTGATCACGCGAAATGAGTGGCTGGGTCAAAGTGGGAAAGACTTTCTTGGCGACCCGGGCTGTTCGGGCATAAAAGTCGATCCACGCTATGGCGTCCGCCTCATCTCCGGTGAATTCGGTGATTCGCTGATGTAACTCGCTTTCATGATCAGCCGGGATCACCAGAACACGATCCGGCTGCTGCGGATCAGGGGTGAAACTGGAAACCGATCGCTTCACTGTGGTGAGTTCCATCCCCAGATCACGGCGAATTTGCTCAGGCAACAATGAAACTAGATAGGAGTACTTGCTCAGCCGTGCCGGCACTCCAGGGAAAACTTCCGTTGAGATCGCAGCTCCGCCGACCTGATCGGCCGCTTCGAAAATGGTCACGGCGAGACCCGCTTTAGCCAAGTAGCAGGCCGCAACGAGGCCGTTATGTCCGGCACCGACAATGGCGACGTCTACCTGGCCCATTTGATTGTTCACGAAATCCTCTGAACTAGAAACTTATTCCCCTGACACAGGGATGGAGATACCCAGTTCGCGCAGCCGATCACATGAATCACTATAAACTTTATCAATCACGGCGCACGTCGAATCGTCAAAGTCACGACGCCAACGTCCAGCGTGCGCGCCATCAGGGGTAACACGGGCGTTAAACCAATCGCGCATTTCAAGGGAGTCTTCGAGCTCGCAATGCTCAAGAATCAAGTCCAAGGACGCATCACGCTCTGTGACCACTAGGTCCTGTAAGTCCAAAGTCAACACCACACCCGCAGCACACCTCTTAACCGCCTGATCAGATTTAATCATGCGTTTCTCCCATAGTGCTACTGCCTCGAACACATCACTCGGCCCAAAATCCTGGTGTACGAAGCTAGCTGCGACATCGCGTCCGTCACGCACCATCACAATCACCTTATGTTCTGGGTAAATAGGAGTAATCAGATTTGCTTTGCGGGCATTCGCAGGGGTGGTGTCCACCCAACGTTCGGCATCGCAACCCAGTGCAACCTTTTCCATGATCGAATAAACGAGCACCTGGCTTGCGTGCTGCGGACTATTTTCAAAGTGCGCTAGGTACCTGTCGGTCGTTTCGGTAACAAACTCGCGTGACATAGAGGTATGCAGTCCGACATTTTCGGTACGGAAAAACCACCGGTTGTGGATTCGGTCAACTGCAAGCTCTGCAGCCTTCAATCCCGCGGGCTTACCAGCTTTTGCTAGTGCATCGGCAATTCCATTATTGCCCGTGATAAATCGAACTTCCATGGGTATCGTCACCGTGATAGCAGGATGGTGATCCAAAAGGTCGCCGACGATTGTTGAACCACTACGACCGGTTCCGCCGACAAAAACGGGATTAAGTGACGAACTACCCACGACGACGAAGCAACTTGATTGCAACAACGCCGACAACTACCGCGCCCGCGATTGCGACCCGCTTAGTGCGAATGGCGCCGAAATCATCGGTGAACCAGCCTTGAGCCGCATGCAATCCGCGCTGGGCGAGTAGGCCTGGGGCGGTCTGCTCGCGCAATTGGGTGACCGAATTGATAAATGCGGCACGGGCCACTTCAATTTCGGACTGCAACTCCGCTAACCGCGGGTTTTCAGATTCTTTGCTTGCTCCCTGTTCACTCACACCCACAGCCTAACGCGATGCGGATCCCCAGAGAATCACCACTCTAGGGATACACCTAGACTCCTCACGCGCTCTCGCGGGAGTGGTGGAATTGGCAGACACGCAGGTTTTAGGTACCTGTGTCTTCGGACGTGCGGGTTCAAGTCCCGCCTCCCGCACACCGAACGGTGCCCTGGGTAAGACTTTTAACTAGGGCTTTTAGAGTGACGGGCCAGTCAGTCCCTAATCGACATGATTCTTGATGGAAGTTCAAGCTCGAGCCAAAAACGATTGGCAGTCCAGATTTCCATCTCTTGCTGCACGCCATACGCCAAGCAACATCGATCACCAAGAGAAAGCCTTTTGCGGGTATCTGCTCGTTCCTGTGCCGCTTGCACAAGGGGGAGCGCAATCATGTGTGGCCAGCCAAAAGGAACCACTGCAAGGCCCAAAGCTATGAGATCGGCGGCAAGTTCAACACCCTCGTCTCCACGTCACTCAAGTGCGTGGACCACCTCCGTCAGGTTTACAGCGGTGATGTAAGCAACAGGCAATACAGCCTCAACCTTGTCCGCTCCCGGTTCCCCAAAAGCCCACGCAAGGATGCACGAGGCGTCAAGAAGGGTCGGTGTGCTCACTCTTGCGCGGCCTCAGCGACTCGTTGTGCAAGAAATGCATCTACTTCTCGCCCTGACCCTTTGGTCTTGATGCGCGACTTCGCGCGTTTAAGGATGTGCGCGGGAGTTTCAATCACCAGGCACCCCTCTTCCGCAACAGAAATCCGAAGTTCTGCGCCTGGCTCAAGGCCGGCAGCCTTCATGACCTCCTCGGGCAAAGTGGGGCGCCGACGTGAATCAAGACGAACTTTCCAGACAGTGGGCTGGCGCGACAGCTCGGACGCAAGAGCCATCCCATCATTATGAATTTTGTGGGACGTTCTGTCAATCGTGGGATCCACTGCCCAGGCAATGCATTCGCCCACTTTTCCTGATTTTGGGACAGTGGGTCAGGCCTTTAACGCAGCAGCGAAGCTTGCCAGGGCCTTGCCGCGGTGACTGATTGAGTCTTTGAGTTCTGAGCTCATTTCGGCGCTGGTGACCTGGTGGCCGCGGGGAACGAAGACCGGGTCGTATCCGAATCCGTTTTCACCCCGTGGTGTATCAATCAACGCGCCCGACATTTGGCCTTCGACCACAAACTCGGTTCCATCGGGGTGAACGTACGCGGCCGCACACACAAAACTTGCACCGCGGCGATCGGGTGGGACTTGAGAAATTTGGGCGAGGAGCAATTCAAGGTTTGCTCGATCATTGCCGTGGGTTCCG
>DEZY01000188.1:12379-13160 GCA_002365735.1 Actinobacteria bacterium UBA3120 | reverse complement strand
CATTTTTGTGCCTTCCCAGGTTGGATAGCGATGCTTGATCACGATCCTTGTGGCCGTTTGAGTGTTTTCGGTCTACTTCAAATAATGCTCGCCATCGACGTTCTGGCTGGCAACTCGGGGAGGCCTCCCCATCCAGTCCGCACTATAACGACTCGAATGACCATCACCAGGCATTGACTAGCCTAAACACCACTTGGTGTTGCTAACGCTGGCAGGGACGATTTTGATAGGGATGATCTTTATGCGGGCGATCTTTACGCTGGGGCTGCCGGCAGCCACTGGACTAAAGAATTCAAAAAAATGCTCCAGCGTCAACAACAGGTTTCTGCGGCACATAGTTCAATGACTTGCGCACCTCCTGAAACTTTTTCTGCCTGCGCGAAAAGTTTTAATGAGCCTCTGCTACTCGCAATTTCAACACGCAGAAAGCAAGACCTTCCTGCAGTGAAGTAGCGGTTCTCGTCCAAAGCCGTAGCCCTGATCCAACAAACACTCCCCTGACTTTTTTGACGCTAACCCCACAGTACTTTTCCAGATTTGGCATTTCTTCCCTAGGGCCGGAACCTCGTGAAATCCCTGATTGAACCGAAAATCCTGAAACGTACCCTTTTCGGGGTAATTGTGACACACTGAAAAAAAGTATCCCAAACAAATAAAGGAGTAACGGCATGGAGTCCCAATTTGGTAAGCCAAGACGAACTATGGCCGGAGCCCTCGCCGCAGGCATGCTGCTTGCCGGTGTGGCGCTCGCCGGCGCACCGGCCGTCAATGCCGCAGAATT
>DEZY01000188.1:6071-12236 GCA_002365735.1 Actinobacteria bacterium UBA3120 | reverse complement strand
TTAACGCTCAATGGCCCCAGTTCCGCCAACTCTGGCGAGAATGTGTCGTTCAAGGTCTCAGGAACTTTGAATGTCGGGACCGTCGCACTGTTAAACGGCGATCAACAGGTAGGGCAGGTCGCTACCGTGGGTCTGGGAACTCAAGATGTGAGTTTTAATTTTCACACCGCCAATTCGAACATGTCTCTGCAGGCAGTCAATTACGATGCCGACAGTAATCCGGTCGCCTACTCAAACAAGGTCACTCTTACCTCGACGACCCCCAAGCCTGCTGCTCCAATAGTACTGACCTTGACCGGGCCAAAGTCCGCAAAAGCAGGGTCAAACGTCACATACACGATCAAGGGAAACCTCTCTGCCGGCACGCTCAAATTGCTGGGAGACGGTAATCAACTCGGCCAAACAGCGTCAATTGGCTTGGGAACAACGACAGCGACTGTTTCTTTTCCTGCACCTAATACCGCCGTTGCTCTTCAGGCCATCAACTACGACACGTCTGGCTCTACCGTGGGGTCCACAAACACCTTCACCCTGAGCCCGTCGGCGCCACCCACTCCGGCAGCCCTTGTGCCACAGGCACAGACTCTCCCGGCAGCAGTGCCCAACTCCACTCGGCTCAACAAGGGCAGAACGATCCGTCTGCAACCATCGCCGGGCATCACCAATGCCGGCAATGTCGTCAATTGGAAAGTCACGAGCGGAAAGAAGCATTGCAAGCTGCGCCGCCCAAGCTCCGGTGCAGTAAATCTAAAGGCTGTACGTAAGGGCACCTGCAAGGTCCGCGGAACGGCTGCCGCTGTCGGTAATCAGTACCAAGCGTTCAAGGTTCTGCGGACGTACCGAGTTCGCTAAACACAGCACCAGGCAGTCACTTCGCAATCACGTGGCTGCGCAACAACCAGCCTCGATTGTTGCGGGTAGATTCCTTATCTCGGTCTCTACCCGCAACAGAGAGCGCCCACCTGCCGGCGGGATTTAACTCGGTATAAACGGAAGTACTTGAGCGGTTCCATCTGCCCAAGGTTTAGTTACAGGATCCAGCCGCTTTGCAACTCGCTCCGCCTGCAGCAGCGCCTGCATAATTTTCAACGTCGCCGTGAAAGCTGTGTTGGCGTAAAGATTCGTCATTTCGGTGGGATCTATCGTCACGTTGTACAACTCGAATTGATCCGGTGGCGGCGCAATCTGACCCGCAGTTGGGCTTGCCGCTTTCACTGTCGTTGTGGCGACCCGGTCACCGGGCTGGTTAACTAAACCAGGGACGAAAGTCTGAACGTCTTGGACTCCCGGGGTGGTCCATGTTTGAGGATTATCCCAATACCGGGTGAACTTCCAACGTTCCTTCGTTCCAGCAGGGCCAGTTGGCAAATATGTAACAACAGTTTCCACACAGTTGGGTTGCTGCACCGGTTGGTAGCTTTGGCCCAACAGAGAAACCGGATTGTCGCCTTTGGACGGTTGGTCATCACTCATGAAGTAGACCGGATCGCTGTTAAATTTAGCGTCGGGCTCTTCGCCCAGAAGCACCCCGGAAAGATCGCGTCCGACCAGGCGACGCACCTGCGTGTGTGTGCTGCGCAGTTCTCGTGCCAGAACCGCTTCATCAAGTCCAGCTAAGCCCAGCATGGTCGGAATGAGATCTGCGTGACTCGTCAAGATTTCTGACTCTTGTGCACGATCAAAAAGGGTCGGGTTATGGAAAATAAAAGGTACTTTAAGGATCTCATCATACGCGTTGTGCCATTTTTGGAACATGCCTCCGTGTGAACCCAACATTTCACCGTGGTCGGAAAGATAAATGACAATAGTGTCTCGATAATTCTTCCGATCTTCCGCCAAGGCGTCAACCACAGTCCCTATGTGCTGGTCTACTTCTTTTTGTAGTTGATAGTAGAAGCGGTGATACTCAAGGCCGTTCCGGAGCGGCTGGAACACCTTGGGGTACTGGTCAACAAAACTACCTTGGGCTGTGGGCTTTGTGCTTAGGTCCTCATTCGCAGATTGGCGATACGCGTCAGTGAAAAGGTCCTGCGGAACATTTGAACCAATCAGTTGTTGGGCCAAGTAAAATCCACCCGAACCGGACGCGCCAGCTGCAAGAGTGAGGCTTCCCCACAAAGTGATGTCATGTGGATTAACGAATGAGGCAACCATAAGCCAAGGGTTCTCGGACTCACGCAATTTTTTTAGCTGCTCCACGCTCATTTGTGCGTACGCTTCATCGCGCCCGCGGCCACCGGGACCAGAGGAGCCCGAATTTAATGGATTGCTCCCGTGTGGCTCCGGCCCTACGAATCCTTCAAAACCATAGCGAGCGAGGCGCTCAGACTCTATATAAATGTTTTCCAATTCATAGTCGCGCTTACCGGTGTCGGTATAAGAAGGCAGCGGATTGTAGGTGCCCGGCTGGTAAAGGTCAGCGTCGGAGATATGCCACTTCCCTTTCCAATAAGTATCGTACCCGGCCGCCCGAAACCACCAACCCAAAGTAGGCACCGTGGTGGGATCCAGCCATAGGAGATCCTCTTCGATCGCTGACTTTGCAGCCCCAGAAGTTTGAGCTACACCGTGCAGGGATGGGTACTGCCCGGTGTAGACCGATGCCCGACTTGGTTGGCACGCCACCGACATGATGTGATGGTTAGTGAACTCGAACCCATTGCGTCGTAGCCGACTTTGTGTAGGAAGATTTGCCAGACGCCACGCTTTCAATGCTGCAGATTCGTACTCGGGTGCATGCCGTTGCTCATCCATCATCACAATCAAGAAGTTGGGACGCCGTTTAAGTCGACCCCGCGGCATGAACGGTTGACGCGGCACACTCCGCGCGGTTGCCGAGGCACTACTTGACGCCGATGCTGCCGCACCCACGACTCCCGCCACGCCTGCCGCCTGCAAGAGCCGACGTCGGCTCAAACCTGCATTATCAGTTTTCTCACTCATTTTGAACCTAACTCTTGCTCAAATAGATTTTACCTATCGCGACGTTGTAGCTCACCGTGTAATCAAAATAAAAGGAATTGCCAGTGTTGACGACGCCAGCGCCTTTGGGCAGTACCCGCACGTAGTTACGCGACGCTTGATCGCCGCTCACAAGCCTGTGTCCGACATAAGCGCTGCCAGGCGCCGCAAATTCGACTCGCGTTCCCTGGCGCAGCATCCCATTGGCTCCCTGAGGTAGCCGAGCGAAAACTCGTCCAATGACGCGCATTTTGGTACCACCGGAATCAAACCAAGTGTTGCCACACCACTCAGGTTTCACCCCAAAACGCCAACAACCATTGCTTGCGTGGTCATTCCACAATAACGCTCCGTTGATGTTCTTCCCGACAAACGGTGACTGGAAAACCATGATTGTGTCTGGTGGCGCCTGTCCGCCCAAGACAAGGGACCCCAAGCGCCCGATGCGGTCTGAAATATTGCGTTCAAAATGCACACTCCAACTCACGCCAAGATTTCCTGGCATGGCCATGAGTGGGTTAGTTAAATCCCCGCTGCCCGTTCCAATCCCTAAGATCCCGAAAATTTTGCTCTCGGTCCATTGTTGTATAGATGGATTCGTTGTATTTACGTACTGAAAGGGCACTGGTAGCGCTGTAGTTACTCCATTGAGCGTTACCGTTGCTCGCCCGACAATTCCTTTGACTTTACTACCAGCAAGTGCAGTCGCGATCTTTTTCGCACCTAACTTAACCGATCCCGGCTTCCTTTCCCACGCACCGGGAAAGACCCGCAGCCCTACTGATCCGGTATCTAGCATGACCGCAAACGGCGCAGATTTTCCGACTCGAATTTCCACGATCCCGCCTTGACCACTCGTTCCTGGAGTATCAATCGTCCTGATGGGCACGTTTACTGTGACCGGGACCGCTACGGCTGCAGATGAACTGTTATCTGTGTCAACGTCTGCGGCAGTTGCTGTACTCAATTGGGTCCCTGCGATTGCAACACACAACAATGACACCGCTAATGCACGTTGCATCAATCTGTTCCCTCCCGTGTCCTTAAGTTCATCCAGAATGTTAATACAAAAATTGAAAATGTTCAGGAAAAACTACGTTGGCGTGGCAAAAAAATGCCCCATTTCTGACTCCCGCTATCAATACCTGCAATACTCCCTGCATGTTAATTCAAGGAGTCAACTCCCATCTTGCTCTGGCACTCCTGCGTCAACTACCCGCCCTGCGCAAGAGCCCCACTCCGAACCCGCTTGAAATCAATGCGCTTCGCACCCAGTCAAACGTTCTCAACGAATACCTGACTCGCCAATTCGGTGTTTCACCCGACGCTACTTTCACCGATCAGTTCATTAGTACGCCACATGGCCATCTGCGCCTGCGCATCTGGACTCCTAGCCAAGTGACCACGGACACCGTTATTTACTACGTCCACGGTGGTGGGTTGATCTTCTGCAGCGTAGAAGACTACGACGCGCGTTGCGCATTTTGGGCAACTAACACTGGCAGCACCGTCGTATGCGTGGACTATCGACTCTCCCCCGAGCACCCGTACCCCGCACCACTAGACGACGTAATGTCTGGACTGATGTGGTCATCAGAGAACCTGCATAGTTTTGGCGCAACTAAAATCATCATTGCCGGGGATAGTGCCGGTGGTGGACTTGCCGCCGCAGCAGCCCTGCGAAATCGTGATACCACTAAAATCGATATTTCCGCACAAATCTTGATTTACCCAATGCTCGATGATCGAAATCTTGGTCCGGACTCCAGATTCACTGGACCCTTCATCACCTGGGGATTCGCCTACAATGCGTTCGCCTGGAACGCCTATCTGCAAGATCAGCCCACGAATAGCAATCCGCCGATTTACGCGGCACCCGCGCGCGCACAAGACCTCAAAGGCCTACCACCTACCTATATCGACATGGGAACAAAAGATATTTTCCTCGATGAAGACACCGCTTATGCAAAAGCTCTCATCGCGGCTGGAGTAGCCGTCGATGCTCACATGTGGAATGGAGCACCGCATGGATTTGACTACTTCGCGCATAAAACGTCAATCGCTCAAAAAGCTTGGCGGGCTCGCTTTGATTTTGCCCGCAAGCATCTCTGAACACGCAACCTAAATATTTCATCTTGACATGCAGACTACCCGCAGTAATACGAAGCTCCGGAACACTTAAGTATGTGTCCCGGAGCTTCACAAGTAGCGGGGACAGGATTTGAACCTGTGACCTCTGGGTTATGAGCCCAGCGAGCTACCGAGCTGCTCCACCCCGCGCTATGTTTTATCTTGGTGAACTATACGTCAGTGCTCACAGTCACTCGTTGGTGGGTAAGCCTAGTTGCGCACGGCGTAGATCCACGCGAACTCTTGAACGCCACCGCTGGGAGTTACATGTTCCTGAATGTGGGACTCAATTACTGTGAAGTCCGCAGCTAGCGCCGTGGTTAACTCGTTAATGCTGTGACGTGCAACGGGCAATCCGGAGCACGATTGCGGGCCATTCTCGGAGAAGGTTCCCAGAATCAAATAGCCGCTCGGCACAAGCGCCTCTGCAGCCATCCCTATATACCGCTCCTGATCTTCTCTCTCCGTGAGGAAATGAAAAACCGCTCGATCATGCCAAAGCCCATACATTCTCGCGGGCGTCCAGTCACGAAGATCCGATTGGATCCACTCGACTTGGCGGCCCTCAGCCTCTCTTTGACCCTGCTCTAACGCAAATTCACTGATATCCACAACCGTGAGGTCCGTGAATTGTTCATCAATGAGTTGGTGCACAAACGGGGAGAGGCCACCACCAATATCTATGACCGGGGTTGCCTTGCCCACATTGAGCGTGATGAATTCAACTTCGGGCGAACTTTCTTGGAACCAACTGAGCTTGGATGCTGGATTGTTCTCATACCGGTCGTTCCAATGATCAGCCAGAGTCATGGGCTTTTCGACTACGCGTTGGTTCCGTCATCGACAACCACTTCAGGATCCTCCGGTGGTTCAACCTCGGTTGGTTGGGGGTTGAGGATTGCTTCAGCCGCCGCTATCCGAGAAATGGCTGCCACCAGTCGATCTTGGGCTTCACCATAAGCCGCGAAATCTCCATTGGCGAGCGCCGCCTCACCGTCAGCGAATGCTGTCTGCGCATCCGCGAGCGCCGCCGCCAACTGCTCGATTGGATCTGTTGGCGTTGGTGTTGGCGTT
>DEZY01000188.1:4632-5880 GCA_002365735.1 Actinobacteria bacterium UBA3120 | reverse complement strand
TGGCGTTGGTGTTGGCGTTGGCACATCCGGGTTATCAGGATCGGTTGTCTCGGGAAGATCTGATCCGCCACCTAGATCAATATTGGGAATGGTCTCGGGAATGGCATCAGGATTTGTATTCAAAACCTTTGCCAACGCGTCAGCTAAGTTGTCTTCTAGTGCAACATTCGCGCCGTACCCGGCCAGAACCTTGCGCAACAATGGGTAACCCTCGGCCGCCGCGCGAATGTAGACCGGCTCTATATATAGCAATCCGTCATTAAATGGCAGTGATAGCAAATTGCCAAGTTCGACTTCGGAACCGCCACGGCGCAGGAGCGAGAGTTGGGAACTCACTATTGGGTCTGATTCAAAGTTGTTCTGGACCTGCTGAGGCCCGGGAATCGTTGTGTTGCTCGGCAATTGGAGTACTTGGATTTTCCCATAGTCCTCCCCTGGATCGGAGTTGACCGCCATAAATGCGGCCAAGGTTTGTCGCCGCTGCGGCGCAAACGTAGTTGTGAGCGAGAAAGCAGTATCGCTGTCACCTGGCATTTGCAGCGTTAGATAGTAAGGGGGTTGGAAAACTTGAGCTGGGGTAACCGTGGGATCAAATGGCACGATCCACACATCCGTACCGTTGTAGAAAGTAACCGCGTCGGTCACGTGATAGCGGGACATGATGTTTCGTTGAACCTTGAAAATGTCTTGTGGGTATCTCACGTGAGCCAAAATATCGTCGGACATTGCACTTCGTGGTTCCACAACATCAGGGAAAGCTTTCATCCAAGTTTGCAGCACTGGGTCTGATTCATCCCAGGCATACAATTTGACAGTTCCTTCATAGGCGTCAACGACGGCTTTAACTGAGTTGCGCATGTAGTTGATCTGATCACGTGGAAGTAATCCTGATTGCCCAGCCCGATTACTAATTGAGTCACTTGTTGCATCAGAGAGCGACACTCGAGATGAATATGGGTATTCATTAGACAACGTGTAACCGTCCACGACCCACTGAATCCGGCCATCGGCCACCACGGGATACGGATCTTGGTCCAGGGTCAACCACGGGGCTACCTTTTCAACGCGAGTGAGCGGCGTGCGATCCCACATGATTTGTGAATCCTCGTTTACCAAATCCGACAGCAAAATATTTGAGTCTTGGAATTTGGTTGCAAAAAGCAGTTTTCCAAAGAGCGAACCCATCGGGACCCCGCCGGCGCCATCGTAGGTGTTCGTCGCCTGGCCCGTGGGGTTTGCGTCATCTGG
>DEZY01000188.1:0-4587 GCA_002365735.1 Actinobacteria bacterium UBA3120 | reverse complement strand
GGTAGTCCAATTCGATCGCTGGTGTTCCCTCGGGAGCGCCCACAATTGAATACTGCGGGCTCAACTCACCGAAATACACCCGGGGCTGGGTTACTTCGAGTTCTCCCACGGGCGGAATGTCATATGCAAAAAAATCAGGCGTGCCATTAGTCAACCCGGTGTTGTCGTATGCGCTGACAAAGCCATAACCGTGTGTGTACACGGCCCGATCATTGGTCCAATTGCGCTGCCCATCCGGGATTCCCGCAAGATTGATTTCTCGAAGAGCGACCACTGCACCTCGGCGACCTTCCGGCAGATCGTAGCGATCGACATCAAGGGTGTCGTTAAAGGAGTAATAGCCACGAATTTGCTGCAGCTGGTTGTAAGTCGGTGAAACCACAGCAGGGTCAAGGAGTCGAATATTGCTCAACGTTCCCGCACTCGCATTGAGGGTTTCCCTTGTCGGAGGTGACACTGATCCTGCGTAATCCTCAATTTCGGCGTCCGCGATCCGATAAGCGTCCCGAGTAGCCTCAATATTGCGTTGAATGTACGGTTCCTCGCGAACCAATTCACTCGGACTCACCTGGAATTGCTGCACGATCAAGGGGTAGATGCCGCCAATGACAACCGAAGTGAAAATCAACAGGCCTAAACCAATTGTCGGAATCATCCAATGCCTACGGAAAATATTGAAGATGAACAAGGCCGCCACCAAAACCGCGACGAAAATCAAAATATTCAATGCCGGCAGCACCGCGAAGACATCTGTGTATTTCAGTCCGGTGAAACCGCTCACGAGCTCTTCACTCTTGGTGACTAATCCAAAGCGGTCCAGGTAGTAAGCCACTGCCTTAAGCAGGAGGAAAACTGCCAATAGCGCCGAAAGCTGTGCTTGCGCTGCCCGGGTTGCCCGCTCCCCTTTGGGTTGAAGTCGCAAACCGCCATACAGGTACTGGACCGCAGTCACGATCATGAGGGACAGAATGACAAGAGCAAAAGCGTAGCCCAAAATAAAACGAAAGAACGGTAACTCAAATGTATAAAAAGACAGATCCAAAGCGAATTGCGGATCCACCTGTCCGAAAGGGGTTGAGTTCTGCCACAGCAAATAAGTTCCATATTCACCTGAGCCAGCTAGGCCCGCAAAGAACGAGAGCACGAAGACGATCGCCAGTGCAATCCACTTGCGGTAAGGCTCAATTGCAACCCGATAGCGCTCAAGGCTTGCTTGTTCTGGTGTAGCTCCAACATAAGAAGGCCGAGTACGAAATGCGATGAACAGTGCAAGTGACGACACCACGAACATGATTGCAAACATGATTGCAAACATGATTGCGCGGGTGACTAAGGAGATTGTGAAAACCTGGGTCTTATCAACTGCGTCAAACCACATGAACTCGGTGTAGAACCCGGTAAAGATTACGAAGGCAACTACTACGCCCACCAGGATCAGTAACGTGGGAAGTAACACTCCCCCGCGGCGCTTGGGTTCAAGGTCAGGGCTCATCGAATTTACGGTGCTCACCCTCTAAACCTACGTTACGCCTAAAACAAGCGCACTACGGCGTTACGGGGCATGAAGTAACCGCAATTCCAGCCACCCAATGACCCAACTCCGTAAGAGCATCTGTAAGTGAGGTCACCGGCGTGACCGTGAGTCCATCGGGAACATGTCCCTGGGCCTCCGCGCAGTGCTGCTCGGGCATCAGGAATAGCTCTGCCCCAGCAGAACGAGCACCGGCGAGCTTCTGGCGAATCCCACCGATCGGCCCAACTTCACCCTCAGGGGTGATGGTGCCTGTGCCAGCGATGTGATTGCCACCGGTTAAATCAGCAGGAGTAAGTTTGTCGACGATTCCAGTGGCAAACATCAGGCCAGCACTAGGCCCGCCCACGTCGCTGAGCGTGAAATTGATATCGAATTCGGCCGAATAGAGTTTGCCCACAGAAATCCCGAGGTAGGGCTTATCCGGTGCGTCTGGGTTCTCGCCAGAAATCACGGTCACCGTTTTATCTTCGGACATTCTGCGAATCTTGATCGTAAATTCGGTTCCCACCGGCGAGCCTTGTACCGCCTCGACAACATCGCTCGGGGAAGTCACTTCCATTGCGTTTATTGACAGAATTTCATCTCGTGGAAGAAATACTTCGTCGGCTGGAGCACCCACAATCACCGCGGTTGCAACGATTCTGGTCTGAACCGGTAAGTCTAAATAGTTAAGCGCCGCGGCGACCGAGTTTGATTCGGATGTACTAAATAGCGCTGCATTTCTTGCCTTAACATCCTCGCCGCTCACGTCATCGGGATACACCATCTCACGCGGAACCAGGGCATCAGCGGCATTAAACCAGGAACCAATGGCGTCCACGAAAGTCAGGCCGCCGCGGGGGCCCCCTGATTCCCGAACCGTGGTCATGTCCAAATCTCCGGTGGTCGGGAAGGTTTCGGTGCCGGAGATTTGGATGACCGGACTGCCGTCAACCTCACCAATCACATTGAAGGTCGGGCCTGGCGCAAGTTTAATAAACGGGACGGGCAAGAAAAAAGCGATTCCTAAGAGAATCAGTGTGACGGCTACGCTCACGAGGAGAGCGATGGTGCGAGTTCCCCATTTGTCCGGTGAAAGGACAGGCTCTTCACCGATCGGCAATGGTTCCTTCACTCGGCTATGGTAGTCGGGGCACTTATCGGGGTCTGTTATCGCCGTGACGAGCGAGGACCGCCGTGTCGATGTGGCTTGTTCATTGCTTCTTGCATGGATGCGTACTGGCCCAAGTCGTGGTCTTCTGGCTGTCTACGGTAGTAATTGACAAGCGCGCTGACAGCAACGCCGAGAAGTACCGCTACCAAGGGGATCAGCCACCAGAACAATGTGTTCACGATTTTTCATTATCCTTTCGTTCCCCGTGTCAACTGTGCCTAAAAATCCGAGCCCTTGATTTTAATGCTTCCATCATGGCATAGATTCAGAGCGGGCGCTCAAGACCTCAATGTGATGAATCACGCAGGTAATAAGCTGTGGATAACTCGTCTAATTTCGGCACAACGGATCAAGAAACTGTGGGCAGCCTGTGCATAAATCAAGATCACAGTCGGAAAGATTGCCGAGCAGCTTCAATGAGTTGTTTCATACTGTGATCAAGCTTGGGCATGGCGGTCTCCAGATCCCACCACCGTGTCGGTGCGTCCTCGGTGAGAATGCACTCAGATTGGGAATCAACGAGTGCGAGGAACTGAACATCCCAATGCACACTTTGGACGACTTCACCCCTGGGCGATTTACAGGGAACATCATGTCGATCAAATCGGGCTGGTGTTGATCCCACCTCGACATTGCGATAACCGCTTTCCTCAATACATTCGCGCGCGGCAGCATCACGAAAACTCATATCCCCGGGTTCAATGTGTCCACCCATTTGTAACCAGCGTTTTACCCGTGGGTGCATTACGAGCAAAATGCTGGCGCGCTGTGGGTCAACCATTAATGCGCTCGCGGTGAAATGTCCCTGCTCTCGATCCCGAGATAACGAACTGGGTTCGCTATTGAGGAGCTCTCGATACTGATCGTGTAAGTCACGTTGCCCACCACTCGCAGGGACGGTCCAGCCGTCGAGTTCTCCGGCAAATTGCTCAACTCGAGCAGGATCATGCATTTAGCCTTGGTCCTCGTCCTTCTCGAAATCGCTCATGGAAATGTCGTCAAATGCGGAGCCGCCTGCGGTCTCCTGCACAAAACCCAGCGGATCGGATAGCGCTTCACCGTTTGGCAACAAATCGGGGTGGTTCCACAGGGCATCTCGCGCCTGGACACCTGACTTTGCCCGAACTGCAGCGAAAATTGTATTGGCCTCTCGGAAAAGTTTCGGGCGCAACTTCATGCCCACCAATGTGCTGAAACTAGTTTCTGCCGGGCCGCCTGTTGATCGACGACGACCCATGGTTTCGCGCAATTGCGCAAGGCTTGCGAGGCGCTCGCCCGCGGCCTGAGTCACAACTTCGTCGACCCAGCCTTCGATTAATGCGAGCATTGTTTCTAGGCGAATAACTGCCTGGCGCTGCTCGGCGGTGTCCTGCGGCTCCATCACCCCTGATGCCATGACTTGCTGTAAGGCTTCCGGGCTGGTCAGATCAAATCCTTCAAACTTTTCCCCCAGAGATGCCACGTCAACATCCATGTAGCGCGCATACTCCTCAACCGCTGACATCAAATGTGGGCGAAGCCAGGGGGCGTGATCAAATAGCCGCTGATGTGCGCTCTCACGCAGCGCGAAGAAAAGAAAAAGATCGCGCTCTTCAATTCCGAGCCCTTGCGCAAACTCTGAGATATTCAATGGAATCAATGCCCTGGTTCCGGCAGGGGCCAATGGAATCCCGACGTCAGTTGAAGAGACCACCTCCTTGGCCAGCGCCGACAGGGCTTGTCCAAGTTGGTAGGCAAATGCGGTGGCGCCAAGCTGCGTGACCATGCCCAGCATCGGCTTAAGCATCGCCATCAATTCAGGTGTCACGCCGTCAGGCAACATTGCCTTAAGTTCCTCGGGCAACTGATCTTCGAGCCCACTGGGATCTTCAGTGTCCGCGAGCCCCGGCAGCATTGTTTC
>DEZY01000032.1:7257-9958 GCA_002365735.1 Actinobacteria bacterium UBA3120 | reverse complement strand
GCACAGGCCTTGAATTTGAGTCCGAGACCGACACGGAGGTTGTCGCCCACCTCATGGCTCGCGCACTGCCCGAGGTGGGGAATTCATTACCTTTAGCCATGCAAGCGGTCTGCGCGCGACTTCAAGGCGCATTTACCTTGGTGGTAATAGATCGGGATCAACCAGATGTGGTGGTGGGTGCTCGCCGTAATTCACCACTTGTTGTGGGCTTGGGTGCCGACGGTAACTTTTTAGCATCGGATGTCAGTGCATTTGTTGAACATACCCGCCACGCTCTGGAATTGGGCCAGGATCAAATCGTGGTTATCAAGGCTGACTCTGTCGTGGTCACCGATTTTGAAGGCAATGTAGTTGAAGCCAAGCCATTTGACATCGACTGGGACGCATCGGCTGCTGAAAAGGGTGGTTACGACCTGTTCATGTTAAAAGAGATAGATGAGCAACCCAAAGCGGTCGCTGATTCGCTACTGGGGCGGATCGATGAAAATTTTCGAATTAAACTTGACGAACTCAGCATTGATCCTTCGGTGTTGCAACATATTAATAAGGTGATCGTGATTGCCTGCGGAACCGCAGCTCACGCCGGTATGGTCGCAAAATACGCCATCGAGCATTGGACGCATTTACCGGTCGACGTGGAGCTTGCAAGCGAATTTCGCTATCGCGATCCAATTGTCGGGCCAGATGCACTCGTCATCGCGATCTCCCAGTCCGGTGAAACCATGGATACCTTGATGGCGTTGCGTTATGCGAAGTCACAAGGTGCCCGCACGTTAGCGATTTGTAACACGGTCGGTTCAACTATTCCACGAGAATCTGACGCAGTCATTTACACTTATGCTGGACCTGAGATTGCTGTTGCCAGCACGAAAGCGTTTCTCACTCAAATCACAGCGACCTTTCTCGTGGGACTTTTCTTGGCGCAAGTGCGCGGCGCAATGTTTGAAGACGAAATCCGAGGGGTACTTGCCGAGCTTGATGACATGCCTCGGCAAGTGGATCTGGTACTTGATACGGCAGAACCAATTCGGGAACTTGCCCGGTCACTTGCGTCTGCGCGATCAGTACTGTTCCTCGGCCGCCACGTGGGATACCCGGTTGCCCTTGAAGGTGCACTCAAACTTAAAGAGTTGGCTTACATGCATGCTGAAGGTTTTGCCGCGGGTGAGCTCAAGCACGGGCCGATTGCCTTGATTGAAGAAGGTATCCCTGTGATCGTGATCGTTCCTTCTCCCAAAGGGCGTGCAGTCTTGCACGACAAGATCGTGTCGAATATTCAAGAAGTGCGGGCTCGCGGAGCGCAAGTAATTGCAATCGCTGAAGAGGGTGACGAAAGTATCGTTCCTTTCGCGGACCACATTATTCGCATTCCTGCAGTGCCGACGTTGATGCAACCGCTCGTGGCAGTAGTTCCACTTCAAATCTTTGCGTGCGAAATGGCTACGGGCAAAGGGCATGACGTGGATCAGCCTCGAAATCTGGCCAAGTCCGTAACCGTTGAGTAATCCAATGGCTACAGATCTAGCGACTTGTGAATTTGGCTCTCCGGTGTATTCCGTGGCCCAGATCCGGGCTGCTGAAGAGCAGGCATTCCTAGTTACCGCGCCCGGCGAACTCATGCAACGGGCGGCATTTTCCCTGAGCGTTGGTTGCGCTGACTTATTGCGGGAAGCATTTGGTTATGTGTATGGAACCTCAGTGTTGGTTGTTGTGGGTCCGGGCAATAACGGTGGAGATGCACTTTTTGCTGGGGCACTGCTGGCGGCTCGC
The DNA here is from genome assembly GCA_002365735.1 of Actinobacteria bacterium UBA3120. Lineage (GTDB taxonomy): Bacteria > Actinomycetota > Actinomycetes > S36-B12 > S36-B12 > UBA4592. The sequence continues at coordinate 8,188 of DEZY01000032.1, read as the reverse complement.
GGTGTGTGCGTTCGGGTGTATTGCGTAGTTCCCCACACTTGTCACGAAGCAGGACTAGTTGCTTGCCTTGCCGCCGGTGGTCGTGTCATTGATTCACTTTCCGGTCAATTTGATCTCGCCATTGACGGTATCGCCGGGTTGGGTAGTTCGCGCCCGGTCGATATTGAGCTGGCCCGCTTTATCAATCTTTCCGCGCTAGTAGTTGCGGTGGACATTCCGAGTGGAGTTGACGCAGATAGTGGTGAATGCGTTGCGGATGCATGTGTTCGCGCAGATGTCACATTTACTTTTGGTGCACTCACGCCGGGATTGGTACTTGCGCCTGGTGCTGAATTTGCCGGCGCGATCGAGGTAGTTGATTTGGATTTGGAATTTGAGAGCGATCCCGTATTACAGGTATTGGGGGATCGTGAAGTTGCCCATTTGCTCCCTTCGCATAACTTTGACTCGTACAAGTATTCCCGTGGGGTGGTGGGGATTGCTGCTGGCTCTCCTAGTTTTCCGGGTGCCGCGAGCCTGACGGTTCTTGGCGCAGAACACAGCGGGGTCGGCATGGTCATGCTGCGTGAGGATTTTGTTGACCGCAATCTGATTCTTGAATCGAGTCCTTATGTGATTGCGGTGGACTCGGATTCCCCTCGGATTAGTGGTTGGGCAATTGGTCCTGGATTTTCGGGCCGTGATCTCGAGTTTGCATTTTTGCTGGGGGCTCTCGGTGGCTCACTCCCACTCGTGTTGGATGCCGGAGCTTTGAGCTCTTTGGCGGGTTCAGCAGAGTTACGGGAGGCGGTTGTTGCTCGGTCAGGGGTTACGGTTGTGACCCCGCATATTGGTGAGTTCGGGAAGCTCTTTCCTCGCGGGGTTGACTCCGGCCCGGGCTGGGACTTGGACTCGGTGCGGGCGGCCGCGCGTGAATTGAATGCGATTGTTT
>DEZY01000032.1:0-7120 GCA_002365735.1 Actinobacteria bacterium UBA3120 | reverse complement strand
ATGCGATTGTTGTTGCGAAGGCTCCCCGGACTGTTGTGATTGGCCCGGATGGGCGTGCATTCGTTGACATTGGGGCAAGCCCAGCTCTTGGCACCGCAGGCTCAGGTGACGTCCTGACCGGAATTATTGCTGGGTTGCTGGCTCGGAACGATCTCGCTTTCGTCGACCCTGTGGCGGTGGTTGCAGCCGGTGTCTGGATTCACTCACGGGCGGGGCGTCTTGCCGAAGCTGACGTGGCGAACCCAACCGCGGCTGATATTGGAAAGATGGTGGGGGAGGTGTTGCGTGATGTCTAATTCACACACTGGAAACCGGGCGTGGGCGCAGGTGAGCGGCGAGGCAATCCTTCGCAACTACGAGACCCTTCAGGCAATGGCCGGGGTGGATGCCATGGCGATTGTCAAAGCCGATGCCTATGGGCACGGAGTCGACTTTGTCGCGCCATTGCTGCGCTCCCATGGGGTGACCTGGTTGGGCGTTGCATTGCCCTGCGAAGCAATGGCTTTGCGGGCTGCGGGGGATACGGGAAAGTTATTGTGTTGGCTGAGTACGCCGGGAGATCCCGAACTTGCCGAGTGTGTCGCCGCCGATGTGGATCTGTCTGTTTCTAGTTTTCGGGAATTACTTGAGATTGCGACTGCCGCTCGTGAAGCCAAGACTTGTGCGAATATCCATGTGAAGATTGACACTGGTTTAAGCCGAAATGGCATTTCTCCGGCCGATCTGGGCGCACTAATTGGTGAGTTGACGACTTTGATAGAGGAAGGAATTATTTGGGTTCGCGGGGTGTGGAGTCACTTGGCCAGTGCTGATCATGCTGATCTTGAACTGTCCAGGAAATCAGTCGCAGCCCAGAGGTCAGTATTCGTCGCGGCTTTAGCCGATTTTGCAGCGGTCGGGATTGAGCCTGAATTCGTGCATCTTGCTAATACAGCGGGAGCCTTGTGGCATCCGAATGCCCGCTTCAATCTAGTACGCATTGGAATTGGGATGTATGGCCTCTCGCCCAATGCCGAACGCGCAGGTTCTGTGCAATTGGGGTTGATACCGGCAATGACCGTGGTTGCGCGTGTGAGTTCACTGAAGAGAGTTTCTGCGGGGGCGGGTGTGTCCTACTCGCATACCTGGATTGCGGAGCGGGAGACGCAGCTGGCGTTGGTGCCGTTGGGCTATGCCGATGGAATCCCGAGAAACGCGAGTAATCGGGTGGGAGTTTCAATCGGAGGAAAAATAGTTGCGCAGGTAGGAACCATCGCAATGGATCAGTTCGTAGTCGATTGCACGGATGTAGTGACTGAGGTAGCTGCGGGCACGTGCGTGTACTTGTTCGGTTCGGGCGCTCATGGTGAATGGACCGCGGATCAGTGGGCCCTGGAGTGTGGAAGCATCGGCTACGAAATAGTAACCCGATTAGGTGTGCGGATACCACGGGTTCACGTGTGAGCGTGTGAATGTGATTCGATAGTGCGGTTCGGATCAATAAACTCGAATTAAGAAGCTAGGTGGTGAAGTTCGCAGGTGGCTGTTGATTTTGGCAAGGTAGCGGGGCGCGCCGCGCTCTCACTTGGCGCGGTGGCCCTCGGCGCCGCTGCAGGGGCTACCGCTGAACGACTCGTCATGCGGCTCAGCGCTACCCCGAGCAGTGACGTCGATTTGACAGAGTTTTATTCGTTGCACGGTGAGCGGGTCGAAGTTACGGCTTCTGACGGCGCATTACTTGTCGGCGAGGTTGATCGACTCCCCGGCTCTCGAGTAACAATCGTGCTGCCACACGGTTTCGCTTTGAACCGCAATTCCTGGTACTACCAACGACTCGCTTTACGCGATCGGGCGACCTTGGTGTTCTACGATCAAAGGGGACATGGCGAATCAACCGGCGTCACCGGTACACAGAGCCAGGATTACAGCATTACCCAACTGGGGCGAGATTTGCATTCAGTCATCAACCAGCTCGCAACCGATGACCCCTTGATCCTAATTGGACACTCCATGGGTGGCATGTCTATTTTGGCCTTGGTGGAACAGCACCCGGAGATTTTTGGTGCGCGGGTAATTGGAGTGGGACTAATTTCAAGTTCAGCCACATCGGTTGCCACCTCAAGCCTGGGTTTGCCCATGCCAATCTCCCGCTTCGTGCAAAGCCTCGTTCCCGGTGTCGCTGCTGCGGTAGCAAAAGGTGGGGTTGCGCTTTCGCACTCACGGTGGAGCAAAACGGATTTAGGCCTGCTTATTACGCGCCTGTATTCATTTGGATCCGTTGCGCCGATCCGTGCTGGTGAATTCGTCGCCGACATGGTTTCGTCAACCGATTTCAATATTTTGGTTAATTTCTTACCAAATATCTATGAGCACAACACACTCGAATCACTTGAGCCACTGCAGCAGGTGGAAACTTTGGTGATTACTGGTGAATCAGACCGCGTGGTTCCACCTGCCATGAGTGAGGCGATCATTGAGCGGGTTCCGGGTGCCGAATTTGTTGTGTTCGCTGAAAGTGGTCACATGGTGACGATCGAGCGCCATGAGGAAGTAAATGAGCTGCTGACTGGATTTGTCGATCGAATCATTGAAAGACTTGACCAACATGAAGATTGAATCGCCAGAGGAGATGCAGACTTTAGGTGAATCAATTGCAGGGGTTGCCCGCGGTGGTGACGTTTTGATTCTCACTGGTGAGTTGGGAGCTGGAAAAACCACATTCGCCCAAGGGGTTGCCCGTGGCCTGGGAATCACTGAACCGGTAACCAGTCCAACATTTGTCATGAGCAAGTATTATCCGCCAGTCGCCAGCCTCGGGCTACTGCACCTGGATGTGTATCGGGTAGGTGCAGCTGATCAACTATTTGACCTGTGGTCTGAACTAGATGCTGAGAACTCTCTGACATTGGTTGAGTGGGGGATCCCGTGGGCGGGTGAGTTTGGGGATTGCGTAGTCGAAATGCGTATTGACCCTGAGCATGCGGTTGGTTTCTCCGCCGTGTCGCCTTTGGGCGAGTTGTTCCTGGGGCGAATTGAACCGGTGCTCGCATGTTAATTCTTGCGGTAGATACGTCAACAGCATTGACTTCAATCGCGCTTGTTGACTCAGGAACGGTAATATCGAAGGCCAGCCATTACGACGCCCGCGGGCATGTCGAAGCAATCGGAACTTTGTTCATGCAACTAAATCTCGATTCAAATTCCCTACCCGAATTGATTGCGTGTGGTGTCGGTCCTGGTCCATTCACTGGCCTACGCGTAGGAATTGCATTCGCCCAAGGACTATCAGCAGCCTGGTCGGTACCGGTAGTCGGCGTATGTTCTCTGGATGCCGCTGCCAACTCAATTATTCACGAAACTCTGGATACACCGGCTAGCGAATTCATTGTGGCAACAGATGCCCGCCGGAAAGAGTATTACTGGGCAAGATTTGACGGCCGCGGAAACAGGCTTACGGGTCCAAGCGTTGATCGCATTGAGAGCGTCACATGTGTGGCTGCTGAGTTCGGTGTTCCTTTGCGAAATGGAGTGCTGCCCCACGCGATTGATATTGCCGCTCGTGCTGAACGCGGTGACCGATACGAATTGTCTCCCATGTATTTGCGAGAAGCCGATGCTCAACCGAAGCCACCGGTCTCGTTATGACGACTTCAATAATAAAGGTTCGGCCCATGCGCTGGTGGGATATTGACGTGGTCAACCCACTTGAGCAGGAACTCTTTCCGCTGGACCCTTGGTCAATTGATCAATGGTGGAGGGAGTTAGCCCAACTTCACAATCACTATTTTGTTGTGGAAAGCGCTGGTGAACTGTGCGGGTACGCGGGGCTAAGCATTTCCGGTAGTGATGCTGACATTCAGACAATTGCCATTGCAGATTCCTTTCAAGGAAAAGGCATCGGTCGAAAACTGCTTAATCAGTTGGTTGCCCGATCGCGGGAGTTGGGTGTGACCTATATTTTTCTTGAAGTACGCAGTGACAATACGAGCGCGCTTTCGATGTATTCATCATTTGGTTTTGCCGAGATTAGCAAGCGGGCCAAGTACTACCCCGACGGAACTGATGCCGTGATTCTGCGTCGCGATAATCGCGAGAGTTCCCCATGAGTGCTGATGAACCATTAATTCTTGGCATTGAGACTTCATGTGATGAAACAGGGATTGGGATCGTTCGCGGCAGAGACCTTTTGGCTAATGCCCTGGCATCAAGTGCTCCCGAGCACGCCCGATTTGGTGGAGTAGTTCCAGAGGTGGCCAGCCGGGCTCATCTGGAAGCCATGTTGCCCACAATTAATCTTGCCTGTTCACAAGCAGGAATTTCGATGACGGATATTGATGCAGTAGCGGTCACTGCGGGCCCCGGGCTGGTCGGTGCGCTGATTGTTGGGGTTGCATCTGCGAAGGCGATCGCCCTGGGATTGGCTAAACCAATTTATGGCGTCAATCATTTGGCAGCGCATGTGATGGTGGATGAGCTTGAACACGGACCGCTACCAGAACCCGTGGTTGGATTGTTAGTTTCCGGCGGTCATTCATCGTTAATAAAAGTAAGTGACGGAAACTTTGAGGCACTCGGCCAAACACTTGATGACGCCGCGGGAGAGGCGTTCGACAAGGTTGCGCGTCTACTGGGATTGCCATTTCCTGGCGGACCCATGATTGACCAAGCGGCCCAAAGTGGTGATCGCGATTCCATCGATTTCCCACGAGCCCTTCGAACGGATCCGATTCACGCCTTTAATTTCTCATTCTCCGGACTGAAGACTGCTGTGGCCCGCTGGGTGAAAGAGCAACAGCGGGCGGGTAACACGATTTCAGTGCCAGATGTTGCCGCATCGGTGCAGGAGGCGATTGCAGATATCTTGACCAGCAAAGCGGTCAAGGCTGCCGTCGCCCAGGACGCCCCGCACTTGGTGATTGCGGGGGGAGTAGCGGCTAATTCACGGCTGCGTGCCTTAGCGGCAGAGCGTTGTGCTGCCGCCGGGATCGAATTACGGGTGCCAAGCCCGGGGTTGTGTACCGATAATGGAGCAATGGTTGCGGCGCTGGGGTCACATCTGGTCCGGATTGGGGCGATCCCTTCGCCGGTGGACTTTCCCGCCACTTCGACGCTGGCAGTTAATGAGGTTTATTTCTAATCCGACCCCCAGTGTGCTGGTGTTGGCGTCGGCTTTCGGGTTACCCTTGTGAAAAGTTTGTGATTAATTCTTAGTCGGAAGGGGGCCAACAATGCGTCGGGCTCTGCTCGCGGTAGTCGCAAGCGCATTGATTCTCTCCGCCGCGTCCGGCGCTTTGGTGACCTCAAGCGCCACCGAAAATGATTTAGTGACCACGGTGCCCTCGCGCCAGATCCCCAAGATCCCTAAATCCGTTTATCGAATCAAAACAAAGGACAAAGTCGCTTTTATCACGATCGATGATGGAGTCTATAAACCTGAGAATGCATTGGCCTATGTCACAGCAAATAGGTTGCCCATTACTGCATTCCTGTCTTCATGGACGATCAAGGATTCAAAAGAGTATTTTAATGAGTTTGCTCGATGGGGCTCGATTCAAAACCACTCGGCAACCCATGCATCCTTTGGGAAAAAGTCTACAGATTTGGACCATGAGATTTGCTACGTGCAAAAACGATTCGGGAAAAAGTACGACTGGTATCCGTGGATGCTGCGACCACCATACGGTGCTGCTCAAGATTCGCGAGCAGTCCGGCGCATGGGTGAAAAATGCGGGATCGAACAAATTGTGATGTGGGACGCATCGGTGGGATACGGAAAAATTTCTTATGCGAACTCCAAGTTAAGGCCCGGATCCATAGTCTTAATGCATTTTTCTCCCAAGTTGAAACGCGATTTGAAAATCGCAGTGAAGAAAATCCGTGATGCGGGACTGACCCCAGCGAATTTGGCGGATTACCTTCCCCGGGAAAGCATCGTCCCCGAAATGCTCACGGTGCCCGTTGCACTAAGACCGCCTGCTCGCTAGCCCCTGATCCCAGGACGACTACCGCCCATTCGTTGTGATCGTTTTTGCCGGAAGTTTTGCGCAATTCTTTGACTCCGCGCCGTGAATCCTTTGTTTTCAACGCAATCCCGGGTAGATGTGCCACCCGAGACTTCAACTCCTTGACCGGGAAGTGGTCGTGCACCGCGTATTTTCGCGCGTGGGCAAACGGGACAGGTGAAGTACCAAAAAGCCAGATTCCCTTCTCACCAGCTGGACTAATACCGAGTTCACCCGCGACCTGTTGGGTAAGCCCTGCGCGAGTGATTGCGGGATCAAGTTCATAGAGGATGCCGCCAACGCAAATATCGATCGCTGCACTTTCCGTTGGGTTTTGGGAAGCTGAGATGACGTGTGTTTGCTCGGTATGTGAATCGATCATCACCGCGTAGACCCCGGTCATTGCATTTGTAGTGAACATTTCGATCAGGCTCCCGTCGACACTGATCATGAATTGGGCCCAACCTTGGGGTGGAGCAAATGCAGGGGCTGCTTTCATGTAGATCTGGAATCTGTTGGCGAGAGCTGTTACAAAGGACAGGGAAGGCGACCAACGTTCGGGGTCGCGTTCGGGGAGGGCGCGGGCACCATCGGGTGAGCGAGATCCTGCGCGCCGTGCTGGGTCAATAAATATTGGGTACTGGTCGGCCGCATAGTCCACGAAATCAACCTCGGTGCAGTCACGGATCAATATGGTCGCTGCGGGCACGTTGTGTGCCAGGAACGCGGCAGTGTCGGGGTGGCGCTCGAGCGCTGTAACGCGCAGACCGGCTTCGATGAAAGCAGCGCTGTCGCTGCCAAGGCCTGCCGTGAGATCAATGACGTCGTTTACCCCGCTTTGGACGATCAGATTGGCGTGGAACTGGGCCACGAGTGGATGGCTGGCCTGTTCAAGCCCGTCTCGGGTGAGCCACCAATGCTGGCGTGTCTGCCCACTGGTCTTCCAGGCGATTCTGGCTTTTGAACGTAGTTCACACTGCTCGATCGCCGCCCTTACCGCCTCAGGGTCATGGCCTTGGGCGCGCAGGGAGGCGATTACCCCCAGTTCGCTGGCTCCCACCCGGCCCAGTTCACTCGTTGCCGCAGAGATCAGCTCCTCATTGGGAAGGTGGCTCATGGTTCCAGCCTAGGGGTTCAGG
>DEZY01000087.1:1652-10129 GCA_002365735.1 Actinobacteria bacterium UBA3120 | reverse complement strand
GTCAGTAACTCTGCACCCGGCGCCAACATGCGTCTCAACACGTTTCTACTTGACGCTACAAGATCGCTATCAATAGCACTAATTTCTCCGTCAATCAGGCCCAGGTAGTCACCAGAATTGCATGCACCAGCCATGGTTAACACGTCTCGGGTTGCCTGGGTAATTGCTCCATAGCGCGTTGCTCCTGCTGCCCGGGTCATAGCGACCACATCCTGATCAAAGTCCAGCCCAGGATCATGAATAGCGATTGCAGCAAGTGACTGGGTAATCGCACGACTGGGAATCACCGACACCCGATAACCCAAGCTCCGCAAGCGCGAAGCAGCAAGATCTGCGGCTGGATGCGTATCTCGATCGGCCGGAAGGATCACGACCTCCTTGGCTTCATTTCCACTGATCGCCGAGATGATCTGTGCGGCGGATGGTTGTTGCCGTGCGGGCGTGGCGATGCACCTCACGCCTAATGATTCCAATAATCGCTGAATGCCTTCGCCGTGCGTGACCGCAAGCAAAATCCGAGACCGCCGTGGTTGGGCTTGTGAACGGCCTTGCGAACCGCCGTGGAATTCCAGTGGAACAACGGAAACCCTCGTTACCACCCCGTACTGCAAACCCGCATTGATGCAGTCAGAAACTCGATTCAACGGAGAGTGGACGTGAACCTTCCACAGAGACTCGATTCCGGCGATCATCACGCTCGTACCCAGACTTTCTAATGCATCTTGTAACTGCGCGCTATCAGGCGCTTCAAAGTCATACATGACCTCACATTCGACAGCAGCGCTGTGGGATTCGCGAGGAACGGCCGTCGGGGCAAACTCACGCAGTGGCTGAACAGCGTGTTCGACCCGCCGTGGCGTCTCACCAGTTAGGACCGTGACCAGTGCGTCCAGAACCACAACCAGTCCTCGACCTCCAGCGTCAACTACCCCCGCCTCGCGTAAAGCTGCCAATAATTGCGGGGTGTGCAGTAGCGAGGTATACGCCGCATCCGCCGCCGCGTTGGCGACCTCCACAAAGTCTGCGCCTTGAGCGTTGACGCGCGAAGCTTCTTGGGCCGCTCGTGAGGCGACCGTAAGGATTGTTCCTTCCAGGGGTACCGCTACCGCTTGATATGCACCACGAGCACCGTGAGACAGCGCCCGAGCGAAATTTTCCGGACTCGTCGCGAGCTCTGACATGAGGTCGCGCAACAGAGCCGAGAGAATCACACCTGAATTTCCTCGGGCGCCCAAGATTGCGGCCTTGCCAACCCGGTGGGCTGCTTGGGCCAAATCATCGGCTGGCTCATTCAGCGCCGCGCAGGCAGCCTCTACCGTGAGATACAAGTTTGTGCCGGTGTCCTCATCTGGGACCGGAAACACATTGAGGGCATCGATTTCAGCACGAGCCACCCGTAATGCACCCTGCGCTTCGATCAGCCACGAGTGCAATATGGGCAGGGTTATCGCGGTGATGGGGGCATGAGCGATCTGCGACTTCTGCTCGGCCATGGCCCCTCCTTCACTTCATAGCAGCGGATCGGCTATTCTTCCTCAGGTTTAACATGAGCACTCTAAAGGAACCCGCAAGAGCTAGTGCGTAAGTGCACGACTCTTGCATAATCCTCTCGCATGAGATCCCGATAACCAACCGGATCCGCCTGGATCCATTGTTTTAAACTGACGAAGGAGTCATTGTGGCTGCAAACTGCGATATCTGCGGAAAGGGCCCTAGCTTCGGCCATAACGTTTCTCATTCACAGCGTAAGACGAATCGCCGCTGGAATCCGAATATCCAGCGCGTTCGCGCTCTGGTTGGCAAAACCCCCAAGCGACTCAATGTGTGTACTTCCTGCATCAAAGCGGGCAAAGTGGTGCGCGCCTCCTAAAACCTAGGTGGAAAAGTGTCTAAAGCCCGGCACTTGTTCATAAGCATCCGCATACGCGACACCGTCAATCAGGACAGCTCCAACCGGTGCGGGCGCTACTTTCCCAATCGCAGTAAAGCCCCTTGGCATCCTCTTCTTGGGTGGGAAAGTTGCCACGATCGCGTGATCATCGCCTCCTGCGAGGATCCACCCCATGGGGTCGACCCCAAATGCGGCCGCGGTCGAGACAAGTTCTTCTGGCACAGCAATTTTTTTTGTGTCAAGTTCAATACATACCCCGGAGCCTCGCGCAATGTGCTCAAGGTCAGCCACCAGACCATCAGAAATATCAATCATTGAAGTCGCCCCACTTTTGGCAGCGCGAGCACCCGCGGAGTAGTCAATATTGGGCACTCTAAACGCATCCACTAAAACCCGAGGAGACCGCAATCCCCGTTGCAAAACCCGGAGCCCCGCGGCGGCCATACCCGATCTTCCACAAATTCCCACTGTGTCTCCCGCACCAGCACCACTTCGAGCCAGCGCTGCTCCCGAAGGGAGGTGACCAATTGCCGTCACTGAAATCACAATATTCTCGCAATCGCTGACATCACCACCCAAGACCACTGCACCGGCGCTATCTGCTTCCTCCATAAAGCCCGCGAGAAACTCGCCGGCCCAATGGCTGGTTGTGCTCCCCGGCATCCCGATCGCGAGCAAAACGCCCGCCGGCTGTGCCCCCATGGCACACACGTCTGCCATAGAGGCTGCAGCGCAACGACGACCAATCTCGATTCCCGTTGACCAGTCCGTACGAAAATGCTTGCCTTCTGCATACATATCCACGCTGAGAGCGAGCGACGAGCCCTCAGTACCAATGACGGCCGCGTCGTCACCAGCTGGAACCTCGACGCCGATTCCGGAAATCTTGGCCGCATTGATTTGCGAGAGGATCTTTGTGACAAGTCCTAATTCCCCGAGGTCTGCAAGGGTTTCACTAGCGGCTTCTGGACTCACAGCTTTGAGCCTTTCTGTTGATCAACTGGGAAAAGCACCCGGTTCAAATATAGAGTGGGGTCATGTCGGTGCAAGCATATGTATTAATTCAAACCGAAGTCGGTAAGGCGGCCACCGTCGTCGAGTCGATTCGTGCGATTCCTGGGGTCGCCGTTGCCGAGGACGTCACCGGACCATACGACGTAATTGTTAAAGCCGAGGCCCGAACCATGGACGAGCTCGGACGCCTCGTCGTTGCCAAGATTCAAGCGGTTTCCGGTATCACCAGAACGTTGACTTGTCCCGTTGTGAACCTTGGTTAAGAAAACAGCGGCAATTGCTTGTGGCCTCACCCTGTTAGCAAGCGTGACGGCGTGCAGTTCGTCTTTACGCGTCGAACCGGGCGAAGGATCAGGGAGTCAATTTTGCACAGAACTTGGAGCGATCCTTCCGGTCAGCATTGCCGGTGCATTGTTACGCAGCACCAATCCAGACTCCCCCGGAACGAAAGCTTGGGGTGATCCGGCAATCGTCACGCGATGCGGCGTCCCAGAACCCACAACTTATTCGGCCACCAGTCAGCTTCTCGTGGTTAACGGGGTCAGCTGGTACCCCGAAGAATTACAGGCCGGTGTGAGATTCACTTCACTTAAGACTCCTGAATTAGTCGAAGTGTCAATACCGAGCGCCTACGAATCAACGGCTGACATCCTCACCGAATTGAGCTCAGATCTTAACTATCTCGCACCCTAATTATTTCACAGAGCCGCACGCACGAGCCGATCAACGATATGTGGGAAACTCACCCCGGCTTGCCCCCACATTCGAGCAAACATGGATATCGGAGTGAATCCAGGGATGGTATTTATCTCATTGAAAACAATTCGATCGCCATCGAGGAAGAAGTCAACCCGCGCATAGCCCGCGCATCCCAACAACGTAAAAACATGAACTGCAAGACGTTGAATTTCACGCATCAACTCTGGGTCGAGCTCAGCTGGAACGATCAATTCCGCGCCATCGCTAATATATTTTGCTTCAAAGTCGTAGAAATCAAATTGATCTTTCACTTTAATCTCACCAACTGGACTCGCTTCAACGCCAGATTCACCCACCAGCACGCCCACTTCCAATTCCCGTGGGTTGACTAAACCCTGTTCGACAATCACGTCAGGAGACGTGTGGAAAGCGTCCTCGCATGCCTGCTCGTAATCTTGCAGTTGACTCACCACAGAAATACCAATAGATGAACCACCGGAGACCGGCTTAACAAACCAAGGGAAAGGAAATGCATCTGTCGGCGGCGCTACCGTCATTGCCGTAGAGCTCTGGGCAAACCAGTTGCCGGCATCAACACCAGCTGCGCGGACTAACTCTTTAGTTGTTAACTTATTCATGCAGATTGCTGACGCCTCCACACCTGAACCCACTACCGGGATTCCCATGCTGTGACACACACCTTGGATCGCGCCATCTTCCCCACCAATGCCATGTAGAACCGGGAAGAGTACCGAAATGGGACGAAATTCACCGTCGATTTCGATCCCGGGTGCATGTGCATTCATGACAAGGCGAATAACCCGATCACTCTTGGCTACCTCAGGGTGATGGCTGGCAGTGATTTCATAGGACTCAACTTCAGCAGAAGCAACCTCGACCCAGGTGCCATCTCGAGTAATGCCAATACACGCAATCTCGTAGCCCAATTCGAGAAGGGCGCCAAGTACCGACTTCGCACTCAGACATGAAATTGAATGCTCCGGGCTCCGCCCGCCAAAGACAAGAGCGACCATCCCGGCAGAGGAACTCACAGACTCAGACGTTAACTGCATGCCCTCACCGTACCGGAATGCATTTGCCCCATCTGGGAGCCCAATCTGTGCGGTGCCCCCAATAGGGTGTGACCGTGGATGCCAAGGACCTGGACCCCAGCACGCGGGTTGTGAGCTCGGGACGGCCCGAGGCGCGGCCCGACAATCCTGTAAATGCACCGATCGTGCCCGCCTCAACTTTTCATGCCGGTGGTCGATTGGAATATGGGCGGGAAAATAACCCGACCGCCGCGGCGCTTGAAGTGGCACTGGGCGAATTGGACGGTGGCGAAGCTATTGTTTTCTCGTCGGGCATGGCCGCCGCGAATGCATTGATGGACCTATGGCCAGTGGGAACTTGTGTAATCGCCCCCAATACGGCCTACACGGGTGTAGCAGTCCGACTGCGTGAACTACACGAACGCGGTCACATAGAGCTGACCCACTGCAAAATCACCGACACCGAGTTGATCCTAAGTCTGCTCCCCCAGTCCCAGGTCCTCTGGATTGAATCGCCCACCAATCCACTCCTTGAAGTCGCCGAACTTGAGGTGCTCATAAGCCACGCAGGCACTCATGGAGTCACCACAATTGTGGACAACACATTTGCCAGCCCAGTGCGTCAAAAGCCAATCGCTATGGGGGCGGATTTCGTTTTGCATAGCGTGACCAAGATTCTCAGTGGCCACTCAGACCTGCTCATGGGAGCTGTTATTGCACGCCAACACGTCGACTGGGAAAAACTCCAAGTCCGTCGCGTATTGCTTGGCGCGATGCCAAGCGCGTTTGATTGCTACCTGGCTCTGCGAGGTCTGCGGACACTTTTTGTGCGCTACGAAAAATCGGAAGCCAACGCGATAGCGATAGCCGCCACGCTTGCAGCGCATCCGGGCGTATCTAGGTGCAGGTATCCAGGTTGGGGCACTATTGCGTCCATCGAGATTGATGGTAACGCCGATCGAGTGTGTGAATCAACTCGTCTGTGGACCTATGCAACGAGTCTGGGTGGAGTTGAGTCGCTCCTTGAACGACGGCGTAGGTGGCCACGCGAGAGTGACACGGTTCCAGAGAATTTAATTCGACTTTCATTTGGAATTGAGAATCCCGATGATCTTTGGGCAGACTTAGATCAAGCGCTTTCGCACAGGTAATGACTGCAGATCGCGAATGCTAAAACTTCAAGTGCTACAACTCTGACTTTGTGTCACGCGCCATAAAAGAACTCAATAGTTCCCGCGGCGGCTTGTCGAAATGCAAGACCTCAACAACCTCTGCCGTTATCGGCATTTCAACACCGAGTTTCTGCGCCAACTCCAAAATCGGCTGACAACTCTTATATGCCTCGCAGGTTTGGTTAGTTACTGCGATTGTTTCTTCGACGGAGAGACCTTTGCCGAGGTTCTCGCCAAATGTGCGATTTCGGGAGAGCGGTGATTGGCACGTGGCAACCAGGTCGCCCACCCCGGCCAGCCCCAGAAATGTCAACGGGTCCGCTCCGAGCGCCACCCCTAATCTGCCAATTTCTGCCAGTCCGCGAGTGATCAAGGAAGATTGCGAATTCTCACCCAGACCCATGCCTACCGCAATTCCGTTAGCCACCGCAATCACATTTTTTACCGCGCCACCAATCTCCGTACCGATTACGTCAGTTGTCCAATAGGGGCGGAAGTAGTCGGTTGTGCAGGCTTGTTGAATTGCAATTGCGCTCGCTTGCGTCGAGGCCGCAACGGTTGTTGCGGTAGGTTGACGGGCAATTATTTCCTTCGCCAAATTTGGACCGGAAACAACCGCAATTCGCGCAGGATCAGCCCCTGTTGCTTCGGCTATCACCTCACTCATGCGCATCGACGTCCCTAATTCAATGCCCTTCATCAGGCTCACAAACACGGCTTCGTCACTTATCCATTGCGCCCAATCCTTTAAGTTGGCTCGCAATGATTGCGCCGGCACTGCCAACACCACAATCTCAGCGCTCTGTAATGCCTCTTGTGGATCCGTAGTGGCAATAATCGAATCTGGTAAGTCGACATCCGGGTGATAGCGACTATTTCTGTGAAATTGGTTGATATCGGCGGCCATTTCGTCACCACGCGTCCACAGGGTCACTTGGGAACCCGCATCAGCCAACACGACGGCAAACGCCGTACCCCAAGAGCCGCCACCCATCATTGCCACGCGCGTCACTCTTCACTCCCTTGATCCACACTATGACGATAGAGCACTGCCGGTGGGGCTTCTCCTCTGATCTCCCCTTCCATGCGTGCCAAGGTGCCCATCAATTGATCGGTGGCCTCGTGGAGTAACTCCGGAGTCCATTTTTGGCCGCGATACTGGGATAGGTTCATGGGTTCGCCCAACCACACATGCATTGTTTTTCGGGGCAGCAAACGCAACTGCCTCTTGTAGGGTCCGATCACATCTTGGGATCCCCACTGCACCATGGGATACAGCGGGCAACCAGACTCCAGAGCGATTCGGACCGCGCCGGTTTTCCCCTGCATCGGCCATAAATTGGGGTCGCGCGTAATGGTGCCTTCAGGATAAACAACCACGCATTCACCCGATTGCGCTGCAGCCGCCGCATCGCGGAACGCGGACACCGCCTCACTGGATTCACGGTAGACTCGAATTTGACCGGCACTGGAAATTATCCAGCCGAAAATTGGCACTCGAAAAACAGATTCTTTGCCCAGAAATCGAGGGGGCCGATCATGTGCCCAGAGCGGATGAGCCACCGCCAGAGGATCAAACCATGAGGTGTGATTTGTTGCCACGACAATTCCACCGTCTTGGTCCCTGAGTTGATCAAATCCACGCCAGTCTCTTTTAGTGAACACCATAAGGAACGGCCAGCCGACTACTACCGCGATCCGGAACCCAGTGCCAATCCTTGATTTGCGTGTCGTATGACTGGGCATCGCATCAGCGTACCTCGCAACCCTGTTAAATGGGTCTATGTTCACTCACTCTGAGCCGGGTGAAATCAATTGGCACGCGCTCGTTCCCGCGAAGGCGATGCATGCCGCTAAGTCCCGCCTCAATCGCGATGAATTGGTCGCCGCCTTCTTGACCGACACGGTGACCGCGCTCATTGGATCTCCTCGAGTCGGGTGCGTCAGTGTGATTACCTCTGACCGTGAACTGGAGGCTCTGGCTAAGGGCCTTGGGGCGCAGACCGTCCTTGAGCCCACGCCATCTGGACTCTTGAACGCCCTGGAATTGGGCATGTACACGATCCAACCCAGCATGGGAACCGTGATTGCACTCGGTGATCTGCCCTGTTTAACTCCAGCCGATGTCAATGCGTTCCTAGAAAGTGCCGATCTCCACGACAGTTCGTTCTTATGTGATTCAGAAGGCACGGGAAGCACGATGTGGGCCCGCCGCCCCGGGAGCACCGCACTTCCGCACTTCGGTATCCGATCACGTGCAGCTCACCGGGAGAGCGGGTCGATCGAGATTCCCGGTTCGCCGCGTGCACATCGAGATGTTGACACACCAACAGCATTGTGGGACGCGATTCGAATCGGGGTTGGGCCTGCGACCATGAGGGCACTGGATGAGACAGCACCGATTTTAGCGACAATTTCCGGGCTGGATCCGATCAAAGCAGTCGACGAATCCGGACATCAGCGCGCCTACCCCGACTACACCCTCATAGAAATCTTGGCGCCCAAGATTGGCCAACGCGTCCAAATCGACCCAGCAAACAAGAACATAACTCTTGCACAATAAATAGATGGCCGCATCCACAGGATGCGGCCATCTATTTGATCGAAACTACTTGCGACGAGCAGGAGCTTTCTTAGCCGCTTTCTTAG
>DEZY01000087.1:0-1394 GCA_002365735.1 Actinobacteria bacterium UBA3120 | reverse complement strand
GTTGAGATCTTCTTTGCACCCGAGACGACCGCTTTGAATTCTGCACCTGGGCGGAACTTGGGAAGCTTGGTTGCCTTAATTTTCACGGTTTCGCCAGTGCGAGGATTGCGACCAAGACGGGCCTTACGGGCCTGCGCTTCGAAGATTCCAAATCCACTAATGGCAACTTTGTCGCCACGAACCACGGCCTTCTTGATTTCTTCGACGAATGCGTCAACGATCTCGGTGACTTCGCGCTTACTAACGTCGCCACGGCTCGCTACTGCATCAATGAGTTCTGCTTTGTTCACGATTGAACCCCTCCGGAGGGTGATTAGGTTGATCTTGTGACCAACACCTAAATGTAACTCTAAAGTAGGAAAATATTGTTTTAGCCACGCCGAAAGGCGTTGCTGCGCAACGCCTTTTCTGATCCAGGTGCTCTGTCACTTGTGACATTGTGACGCAACCCACATTAGCCCAGGCGGGGCAAAAAATCCGGCCGCCTTTTTTCAAACTCGCTGATTAAATCAGAGTGTTCAAGTGTGATTCCAATGTCGTCAAGCCCTTCTAGTAGACGCCAGCGGACATAGTCATCCACCTCAAAATCACACGTGAATTCCCCTGCGTTGACCTTTCGTTCCTGCAGGTCGACCGTAATCAAGATTGCCGGGTCAGCTTCCACGATTTCCCACAGCTCCTCAATTGCGACCTGAGGAATCACGGCGGCAAGAAGTCCGCCTTTCCCAGAATTTCCCCGGAAGATGTCGGCGAAGCGCGAACACAGAACCACCCTGAAACCAAAGTCTTGTAGGGCCCACACCGCATGCTCGCGCGAAGAACCCGTCCCAAAATCTGGTCCCGCGACCAAAATCGACACACCTTGATATTCCGGACGATTGAGTACAAAATCTGGGTCTTTACGCCAACTGGCAAATAGTGCGTCTTCGAATCCGTGGCGAGTGATTCGCTTGAGGTACTCGGCGGGGATTATTTGATCTGTGTCAACATTACTGCGATGCAGTGGCGCCCCTGTTCCGGTGTGAATGGTGAATGCATCCATGACTAAACCTCCGCTAAATCTGTTGGCGCGCTCAAAGTTCCTCGGACGGCAGTTGCCGCAGCGACCTCGGGCGAAACCAAGTGAGTGCGGCCACCGGGACCTTGACGTCCTTCAAAGTTACGATTTGATGTCGATGCGCTGCGTTCACCTGGGGACAATTTATCCGGGTTCATGGCCAAACACATTGAGCAACCCGCTCCACGCCACTCGGCTCCCGCATCAAGGAATACTTGGTCAAGGCCTTCCGCTTCGGCCTCAATGCGCACACGGGTTGACCCCGGTACTACTAATAGGCGCACACCGTCAGCCACTTTCCGGTTCTTGATTACTTGTGCTGCTGCCCGCAAGTCTT
>DEZY01000026.1:49845-50304 GCA_002365735.1 Actinobacteria bacterium UBA3120 | reverse complement strand
GCACGTACCTGCCGGTGGAAGGTGCAAAATAATGACCGAATCAGTTCGCTTCGACGACGTTTCACTGCTCTACCCGGGAGGAACCGTTCCCGCGGTTAGCCACCTCAATTTGACCATTGAAAAGGGTGAGTTTCTCGTACTTGTTGGTCCATCCGGCTGCGGGAAGTCCACCAGTTTGCGAATGGTGGCGGGTCTGGAGCCGATTTCTGAAGGAAAAATTTATATTGGTGATCGGGATGTAACCCACCTTGCTGCCAAAGATCGAGATATTGCCATGGTCTTTCAGAACTACGCGCTATACCCGCACATGTCGGTGGGTGAAAATATGGCATTCGCGTTGAAGATTCAGAAGGTGTCAAAGGAAGAAATAGCACGGCGGGTGCAAGAAGCCGCGAAGTTACTCGATTTAACCGAATACGTTGATCGCAAACCAAAAGCACTCTCAAGATCGGAAGAGCG
>DEZY01000026.1:2768-49705 GCA_002365735.1 Actinobacteria bacterium UBA3120 | reverse complement strand
AGGTCAACGGCAGCGGGTTGCCATGGGTCGCGCAATTGTTCGCGAGCCACACGTCTTTCTTATGGATGAACCACTCTCCAACCTGGATGCGAAACTGCGCGTGCAAACCCGCACGCAAATCGCCGCATTGCAGAGGCGTCTTGACACCACGACCATTTATGTCACACATGACCAGGTTGAGGCAATGACCATGGGGGATCGAGTTGCGGTACTCAAAGACGGTGTTCTTCAGCAAGTTGATACCCCTCGTAAACTTTATGATGAACCGGCAAATGCTTTCGTTGCAACGTTTATTGGCTCGCCAAGCATGAATATCATTCATGCCAAGGTTCTTGATGGTGGTGCGGAATTTGGTGGCACGGTTCTCCCCATTGAACGCGATGTACTGGATAAGGCTGAAGGTGACCACGTACTAGTCGGGGTGCGACCAGAAGATCTCAGCCTTGCTGATTCCGGACCAGAGATGAAAGTTACATTGGTTGAAGAACTCGGCGCCGACACTTTTGTTTACGGGACGACCCCCGATGGAGTCGACGAACTCGTTGCTCGATCCCACGGATTCACTTCACCACGGGTGGGTGACACGGTGCACCTTGCTCCGCAGCGAACCTACGTCTTCACAGCCACAGGAACGCAAGCGCGTATCAAGTAGTAACGCGAAACCATCTTGCGCAATCAGGTGGCAATACGTCAGTTTTGTCACCTAATGCTCGTACGCTTTCACTATCAAGGAGTACTTCCGCCGTTTGCAAGAACTCGGGAAGCAAGTATTCATTGTTGCCCGTATTGATCACACAATAAATTCCTTGATCGCGATGACAAATCATTACAGCGGAATCGCCCGACTCCATGAAACTTGCTGCTCCTGTGAATCCCGCCCGTAGTTTCAGGCTCTGGGAATACAGACTCAACGTGCTGCTGGGCTGATCCTGTTGGGAGGACACCGTCAGTTGCGCCCAATCACGGGGTTGCGGCAACCAGGTGGGGTTCACCGATTCGGTAAAGCCATACGGAGGTTGATTCCCACTCCACGGCAGCGGGACCCGGGCGCCATCGCGTCCTTTTTGGGATCCATTCGTTCGAAAAAAAACGGGGTCCTGGCGATCTGAATCGGCGAGTGGTGCATCGGGGAGACCCAACTCTTCGCCCTGGTAGACGTAGACGCAGCCGGGAAGGGCGTGGGCGACCATTGCAAGGGCGCGCGCACGAGCCAAGCCTTTTAGCCCACCGCCGAGTCTGGTGACGACTCTTGGCGAATCGTGATTGGACAAAGCCCAGGTGGGTGGCGCCCCAACAACCTCCACCGCCGCGATAGCTCGATAAATGGTGTCTTGCATAATTTCCGAATCCCAGGGTACGACCAAGAAATCGAAACCGAAAATTTGATGTAGCGAGGTTGGTGAAACGTAGCGTCCGGCACGGTGCGCGGGGACCCAAGCTTCACACACCGCCATCCGGTCGCCCGGATAGGAATCAAGGACTTCGCGCCATGTGCGGTAAATCTCCTGAAGTTCATCTCGATCAAAAAAGCCGGAATTCTCGATCAGTAGGCGTCTAGCGGCAGCTTCTGGGGAACCATCATCGAGATCAAAACGCAATGCTTGGGTCAACCCAATCGGGTCTGGTAAATTCGCGTACGTCATGTCCTTTGCCAAACCGTGTGCAACATCAACTCGAAAGCCGTCGACTCCTGCATCAAGCCAGAACTTAAGTGTGGAAATCCAGTCTGCGGCTACTTCCGGATTCGTCCAGTTCAGGTCAGGTTGGCTCGAGTCAAATACATGTAGGTACCACTGACCCGGTGATCCATCTTTTTCAGCAATTCGAGTCCACGCTGGTCCACCAAACATACTCGCCCAATTATTTGGGGGCCCATCTGATGAATCAACAAAGTGGAACCTTGACCGCTCCACCGATCCGGGACTCGATGCAAGCGCCGCCGCAAACCAAGGGTGTTCAATTGAGACGTGGTTGGGAACCAGATCCACCATAATTTTAAGACCCAACTCATGTGCACTTTCGATCAGTTCATCAACATCAGTCATTACTCCATACATTGGATCGACACCACGTTGATCCGCAACGTCGTAGCCCGAATCGTGTTGGGGAGATGGATAAAACGGTGATAGCCAAATTGCATTGATTCCCAGCTCTAACAGGTACGACAACTTTGATTGCACCCCGGCAAGATCTCCCAAGGCATCACCATTTTCATCAAAAAATGATCGCGGATACACCTGATAGACCGCTGCGTCAGACCACCATTTCGTTAACAATGATTGCGCATTCAACTCTTGGTGCCCGTTGATTCTCGCACCATTAATTCGGTCGGTAGTTCTGTCACTCGGCCGTTTTCACCCAGCGGATCAATCCCGAGAATCTGCCCCATTAGGCGCTCCCCTGCCGTTACCCCGAGTTCGGATACTGGCTGGGACACGGTTGTCAGTCCTAAATATGAAGACATTGGGTGGTTATCAACTCCCACGATCGATACATCGCATCCCGGTTCAAGCCCATGCTTGCGAATTGAGCGGATGGCGCCGAATGCCATTTCATCAGACATTGCAAAAACTGCAGTAGGGGGATTCGGCTGATTGAGAAGTGCATCCATTGCGCTTTCACCACCTTCTATTGTGAAATGCCCGAACACCTCCAACATCGGATCTTCAACGAGTGAATTTTGTTTCATGACCAAATGGAAACCACGTTCGCGCTGGGACTCGGCCGTGAAACGTGCTGTCGCTGGGCCGCCCGCCATCAGTGCGATTCGTGTATGACCGAGAGCGACCAAGTGCTCGGTTGCTCTCTTTGCCGCCGATACGTCATCGATCACGACACATTCCACATTGGGGGCGATTCCACCAATCATGGCCGTTGGCATGCCAAGGCTCAAAATAGCTTCAAGGTCTGGATCTTGCGGTGGCAAGGAAACAATCAAGATGCCGTCAACTCTCCGACGCAATCGAGGAGTTGGTGGGATTCGGGCATGACCATTTTGATAGTCACCCACGTTCATCAGGAGTAGATCCATTCCGGATTGTTGCATGACAGATTCAACACGGGCAATAATTTCAGAGAAGAACCAACGCGATATATAGGGGGTGATGACCGCGATCGAGCCCGTTCTCCCCGATGCCAATCGTGATGCACTGGGCGAAATTACGTAGTCCAGAGCCGCGGCAACATCCTTGACCCGCTCCCGGGTGACTTGGTCGACATTAGGTAATCCGCGCAGTGCTCGGGAAACTGTGGCGGTTGACACGCCCGCTGCTGCAGCTACATCTCGGATTGTGATCCCCACGATGACCCCCTTTTGAGTGAAAGCGTAACCACCCTAAAGGGGGCAATCATAAGAAACCGGATGTCACGTGGTTTTGAGTCGAAGTGCTTTGTTCGCTTTGTTAGAACCAACGCCAATCAGGCCGGGATCGCTATTGCCACACTCTGCCGCCGTTGAACGGCACGGACCCATTTCTAGCCCGTAGTAATACTTCCCCTTGCGACCCAATTCTGCGTTAATGGTGAACTCACCATTTTTACGAACGGTCGTGCACGCCGCATCAAGAGTCTGCGAGGGCCATCCATCGGCCTCTGGCTTAGTCGGGTATCGAGTAAGGCACACAATATTGTCGCCCTTGGTCCAACTCTTGAGACTCTTCTTGGCCTTTGTACTGAGATTGCCGGTGAAAGTGGCGGTATCGCCCGAAGGCACTTTCTTTGCATTGACTTGCATGCAGGCATAATTCTTATTTGCCGTGTCTTGTGCACACACGGACTTACTTGGTTTCGGCAGGTCAACAGCTTGGGCCATAGATGGAACCACGAAGGATGGGACCATAAACGGCACCACAAGGGCTACCGACGCGAGTTTCACCATTTTCTTAGTAGATAGATGCATAATTGCATCATTACATAAAACTAAGTGTTTTTCAGCGCTATAACGACCCCGTCGAGCAAATCCTTTTCGCTGACCACCACCTGCGTAAAGCCAAGTAACCTCATCGATTCCCTCAGTACTAACGCTCCACCACCGATCACATCCACTCGGCCGGGGTGCATAAATCCAAGTTCTGCACGTTGTGCGCGGGTCATGTGCAGCAATTCGTTCGTGACCGCATCGACTTCTTCCATACTTAGCGCGGAGCCATGAATCAGGTCGGCATCATATTCGTGCAGTCCCAGTGCCATTGCCGCAACCGTTGTCACCGAACCGGCAAGGCCAATGAAAGTTGTTTCAGTCCTAATCGGGACCGTTCTTGCGATTAGTTCGATTTGATTCCTGATGTCCCTGGTAGCCGCCTCAACTTCCTGCTGGGTCGGCGGATCAGATTGCAAGTACCGCTCGGTCATTCGAACGCATCCGATGTTCACACTCTCTGACACTAAGGAGCGATCAGCCAACGTGGTTACGAATTCAGTTGAACCACCGCCAATGTCAGCCACAAGTACCGATCCCTTCACATCTAGCCCCGACAATGCACCCCGGTAAGAAAGCTCAGCCTCCTGATCCCCGCTGATTACTTCTGGTTCAACTCCCAAAATTTCTTTCACCCCGGTAATGAAAACATCACGATTTGAGACGTCGCGTGATGCTGAAGTTGCGACGAATCGCAGTTCCTTGATCTCGTATTGCATTAACAACTCTGCATACTCACGGCAGGCCGCGAAAGTGCGCTCAAGGGCCATATTGCTGAACTCCCCTGTGGCGTCGACTCCTTCACCCAATCTGACAGTGCGCATTTCTCGAAGGCGATCCGAAACCTTGTTGCTATCAACCGCTGCAATCAATAGGCGGATTGCGTTGGTGCCGCAATCAATCGCGGCGAATGTTGGCACTAGTTCAGGCATGAATTTTGCTTCCACCACGGAGACAGCATGGCAAGCGCCCGGTCACCCAGTGGATTGACACCCGGGCCGCATGCGAGTGACTGCGCAATCAATACGTGTAGGCATTTAACCCGGTGTGGCATCCCACCCGCACTAATCCCTTTTAACTCAGGGACGACACCGAGTGCCTCCCGGTCACGCAGATAGCGCTCGTGGGCGGCTTGATATTGCGCAGCAAGTTCAGGGTCTTGCGCCAAGTCGGTCTCCATCTCACGCATCAGACCCGTGCTCTCCAAGGTTCCAATCGCGCCCGCAAGCCTGGGGCAGGTGAGGTAATAGGTGGTGGGGAACGGAGTGCCGTCAGGTAATCGAGGTGACGTTTGGACGACGAGAGGGGCAGTGCACTCGCAGCGCGCCGCGACTCGAAAACAACCTCGCGCCGATCGACCAAGCTGTTGACCAACTAGTTCAAGTTCTTCCGGTGAGATCTCAGCCACTGCCAGGCTCAACTGCGTCGTCGGCTTCAGCTAGCGCGCCCCAGAGTTTGCTGTACCAGTTGGGTTCAACCTCGGCTGCTTGCGCGGAAATAGTTTCAGCAGCTGGACGTCCATCAGCACCCAGGGCGACATAGCCGATCTCACCCGGCATGACAAAGTGCAACCTTCGCCGCGCTTCGGCGGCGATGTAGGCGGGGTCAGCCCAGCGCTGTTGCTCAAGTTGGAGTCCAGCAACATTTTCTTGGGCCACTTGAATCTGTGCCTCAAGGGCTGCGATCTCGGCTCGCTGGCCAAACCAGTTGCGTACTGGCACCGCCAGAATCACCCCCAACAGGACGACTGTGACAAGGAGCGCCAAAGCCCGGCCCGTTAGCGAGCCGTTACTGCGATCCTTTGGGTCTGCCACGAGTCAATAGTCACACGGACTAAGCGCAAATGCGCTCAGGCGCCCCCGCCAAACCGTGGGAATGCGCTCGTGCCGGCATAACGTGCGCTGTCATCGAGCTCCTCCTCAATCCGGAGAAGCTGGTTATATTTAGCCACTCGCTCACTGCGAGCAGGAGCACCGGTCTTGATTTGACCACAATTGACCGCGACCGCGAGGTCAGCAATTGTCGTGTCCTCAGTCTCGCCGGAGCGGTGGGACATCATGGACGAGTAGCCATTGCGCGTGGCCATGGAGACTGCATCAAGGGTCTCGGTGAGTGAACCGATTTGATTGACTTTCACCAGAAGCGCGTTAGCGGCACCTTCTGCGATTCCCCGCGCCAAACGCTCTGGATTAGTAACGAAGAGGTCATCACCAACGAATTGCACCCGGTCACCAATCGCATTGGTCGCATGGATCCAGCCCGCCCAATCGTCTTCGGCCAGAGCATCTTCAATTGAGACCAGCGGGAAGTCAGCCAAAAGTGATTCGTAATACGCCGTCATCCAAACAGATGAGCGAGCAGCGCCTTCGAAGGTGTACGAGCCATCGGTGTAAAACTCAGTTGACGCAACGTCGAGTGCCAGTGCGATGTCGCTGCCTACTGTAAAACCAGCAGTCTCAATTGCAGTAACAATCAGATCAAGTGCCGCACGGTTATTGGGCAGATCTGGCGCGAAACCTCCCTCGTCTCCTAAACCGGTTGCGTAACCATTCTTTTTTAAGACTGACTTCAGCGCGTGATACACCTCGGTGCCACTGCGCAATGCCTCCGAAAAAGTTGTTGCCCCAATCGGCGCGATCATGAACTCCTGGATGTCAACACCGGTGTCAGCGTGCGCTCCACCATTGAGGATGTTCATCATGGGGACGGGGAGAAGGTGAGCATTAGGGCCGCCCAAATATTTGAATAACGGCAATTCGGCGGAGAGCGCCGCGGCCTTAGCGACTGCAAGGGATGTCCCCAAGATTGCGTTCGCGCCAAGCCGGCTCTTATTTGGTGTCCCATCAAGATCAATCATGACCTGGTCAACGCTTCGCTGGTCATCTGCAGACAAACCAATTATCGAATCAGCAATTTCACCCTCGACCCCTGCAACCGCCGCCAAAACACCCTTGCCGCCATACCGAGAATCTCCATCGCGCCTTTCAGCCGCCTCAAAAGATCCAGTTGAAGCGCCCGAGGGGACAGCCGCCCGAGAAACGGTGTCGTCATCGAGGAGAACCTCAACTTCAACGGTGGGGTTACCCCGAGAGTCAAGAATTTCGCGTGCAATTACCGCTTCAATGATCGCCATGGGTTGAAGTCTAGTGAGCGGTCAGGAAAGACCTGATCTCCCTATGTTGTCGAATTGAGACCAAAAACAGGCAACCGAAAACCTCCAGCACACATCCAATTGATCACATGCAGCACATGCATATCCAAAGGAGTAGGACATGGGCGGATCCAAGGCAGCAATCTTCGCAGGAATCGGGCTGGCAGTGCTCGGCCTAGCCGGCTGCGGCACCACAGATGCTGGAGATTCCACCGACTCGACGAACTTTGAACAAATGGATTCCGGATCAGTCTCCAAAGACCCGGCCGGATTCGACCAAAAGGGTTCCGAACAGTACCTCACCCAAAACTCCAGCATTTCCCTTCAAGGATCAGATGTCACAGAGCTGATCGACAAGGTCCTATTAATCACAGCAGAGTTTTCCGGCGTGGTTTCTCAACAAGATATTCGAAATGAAAGCGAGCAGAGTTACGCCTCACTCACCATTGACGTCCCTGAATCCGACCTCGAAGACTACCTGGACCGCCTGGCCAGCGTAGGCGAAGTAACTTTTCTGAGCACGTCAACACTTGATGTCACCACAACCGTGATCGATCTTGATACTCGAGTTGACACGCTCAACACTTCAATTTCGGCACTCACGACACTTCAAGGTGCGGCAACTTCAGTTACAGACCTTATTGCAGTTGAATCCGAGCTCACCGCACGAATTGCCGAGCGGGATTCGCTTGTGGCTCAGCGTGGCTTTTTGCAGAGTCAAATTGATATGTCCACAGTGTACGTCAGCATCTGGACAGACCCCTCAATCTCAACTGATTCACCACAGTTTGTCCAAGGGATACAAAATGGCTGGAATTCCTTGATTAATGCCGTTGCCGCATCCATCACGTTCGCTGGGTTCCTCGTGCCATTTTTGGCCGCCATTATTGTTCTTATAATTCTCATTGCCGCAATTCGCAAGGTAATAAAGCGAGTGCGCCAGCGAATTTAATCACTGACGCACCCTCGGCCTTCCCCCATCTGACCGAACTCAACTTTCGTTGAATAAGTTCAGGCTGACTCACAGGTCTGACATTGAGGGCTCGCAATCAAATTACATATATGTGATTTCGGCCTAGGGCTGGTCGCACATTAATTGATTACCCAAGGCGTCGAGCACCCGTTGCGCCGATTTAACTGCATCGCGCGCTGACAGCGCAGCGTCTGCCAGGCCGAGTGCTTGAGAAAAAGAGTTTTCAGCCTCCTGCGCATCGTTAAACTTGTTCAGGGCTTCATCTTTTGCAAGCAATGCGGCATCAAGATCCATCCGTAATTGCTGCTGTTCGGCCGATTCGCCCTGGAGGGAAGAAACAAGGTCGGTAAGTAGTACAACCTGATTATCAAACTCTGTTTCAAAGGCAGTGACCAGATCAGGATTTGTGACCAGGTCTGCGACTGCCGTGGAAAGTGAGGCTTGCATTTGATCCAGGATGGCGCACGAATCACCCACGTTCTCACTTGGCGCGGGGCTCGCTGATTCGGTCACCATGGGCGTCACGGATGGACTCGTTTCGCTCTCCGATGAGCAGGCAGAAAGCACGAAAGGAATGGTCAAGGCGACTGCAATAAGTTGTTTGCGCACCCACACATTTAAACACCAAGTAAAACCCGTGAATCACAGGCCAAGGAGTTGTCGAACATGCCTGGGGGCGGGAGAGCCGAATTGGAGCATCAAGTCATGAACTTCTCTCCAGCTCCAATCCGGATGCATGAGTCGCAGATCCTCGGCTAGCTGCCTCACTTCGCGGTAACCAACAAAATAAGTGGGCAACTGCCCTGCGGTCAGTAATGCGCGTCGCCACTTTCCGGCAGCTTCGCTTTCCTCTTGGTACCCCCGATTAATCATGAGTGACATTGCCTCATCTTCATCGATCTCTTGGGTGTGAACACTGACGTCAAGAATCGCATTGATGCTCATGCGGGCTTGCATTTTTAGTTGCTGCAACCTAATAGCCAGCGCACTGGGCTTGGTAGGTTCGGGTGAATAGCCCTGTGAAATGAGGAGTTCCTCAGCGTACACGGCCCAGCCCTCGACAAAGGTGCCACTAAAACCAAAGCGTCTGGTCAGGCTCTGCTCGCTCCCGTGACTGGCCACTGCTAATTGCAATACATGCCCCGGGATCGCTTCGTGAATGGTCAAGTCATGAATTTGAACGCCGTTGTATTCCCGGAAGAAGCTTTCTTTACGCTCGGACGCCCACTGCGCTGGTGTTGGCGCCACCGCGACAAATGTCGGGACGTGTGCCTGCTCCAACGGTCCTGGAGCATCGCAATAAGCAACCGCCACCCCCCGGTGGATCTCCGGCATCTGGATTACTTCCACATCAATTTCTGGAACGGTAACCAAATCGCGCTCAATGGTGAAAGCCTTAGCGGCGGCCATAGCCGAGGCAACCTGTGAAAGAACAGTTGAGTCGGTCACTGGCGCGCTCTCCGCGATCTGAGCAAGCGCACATGAGATCGGATCACCATTTTCCTCAATCTCAATATCGATTTCGGCTAAGTATTCCTGGGCCACGTGAAGCATTTGCGAGTTAACTAGATCAAGGTGTTGGTGAGCAGCAACCAGCAACTCTTGGGCACTGCTTTCGGCGTCAAGTGAATGCCACAAAATTCCTGAGTAGATTTCAGAGCCCATGCGAGGAGATTTATGTGCAAATGGAAGTTGCTCTTTGAGCCACTCGACATGTTGATCAAGTGACTGAATGATCTGCGGTTGGATGTCAAGTGATTCAAGTAAGGCCCGCGTGCCCGCAAGTTGGGCGATTGCAGTTTCGCAGTGAATCGCTGGCATCTCTTCGAGTGTATTTCGAGCTTGCTCAAGAAAGTCTGGAATGTTTTCGCATCGATCTGCAACATTGGCCATGCGTTCTTCGAGCGGTGCGAAATCACGCGAAAGCAATAAATGAATTGCGGTCCCCGGATTCCACAACATGGGATTCCACGTGTGAGCAGCGACCTGCGTGATATCAAAATGAGCCCTGGTGAGAAATGCCCTAAGGATTTCCAAGTCAACAAGATCAGTCAATGCCAGTTCAACGTCATCTACGGCATCTAGCGCGGTGAGGTAGCCCTCAATTCGTTGCGCGAATTGTCCTTGTCCGTATTTGGTGAGATCGGGCAGTAGCGAATCGAATGTGTGCTCACCCATCCAGGTAGCGCCGACCGGGTCCATGTGGAATGAGTCTTGGATTACTTCACGGGCTATCCCTTCAAAATCTTGCTGCGCGCTACTCATGTGCTCGCACCTCCTGTATTCGACGCAGCACCGCTTTACGTACTGCGGCTTCGGTGTCTAAACCCTGTGAATGCGCCGAACTGACTAGGGCAAACAAGAAGTCACCCAGTTGTTCCTCCGTACTGACTCGTTCAAGTAGATGGTTAGCATCATCCAGGTATTTCGGTTCGGGTACGTCAACGGATTGGACTCTCGCGATTAGTTTCTCCGCACGCATGAGGGCCGGGAGCGTTGCTGGAATTCCATCAGTGACGGAATCACGCTTCTTCTCTCGAGTTTTGCGCTCGTGCCAAGTGAGTTCAACGGCATCGGCGGTGTCGATTTTCTCACTACCAAATACATGTGGGTGCCGATTAATCAGTTTTTGGGATATCCCGTCAATCACGGCATCAATGTCCCAGCCACCCGGTTGCTCCTGGGCGATGCGCGCGTGAAATACCACTTGAAGGAGTAGATCACCGAGTTCCTCACGCATTGCCGCACTGTCATTAGCATCGATCGCTTCGACGCTTTCATAGGCCTCTTCGATTAAGTACTCAACCAGACTCTGATGGGTTTGCTCCGCATCCCAGGGGCAACCGTCGGGCGACCTCAATCGATCAAGGATCGCCACCAATTCGGTGAAGTGGCTTCCTCTCATGTGCTATTCCGAGCCGAGGTCAACGCTTTGCGGTTCCGAAAGTGAATTGGCCGCTGGGCCAACTGAGAGATTCTCTGGATCCCACGTGCCAAAGCGTGGCGCGACCTCGGTACCAAGCTCTGAGCTTAGTTCGGAAATGGCAATAAATACCCCCGCGCTTTTGGCATCTGCATCACCCGAAGGAGACAGAACATCGCCTAACTTGGCGACCTGAAGATTGACGCGAATAATTGAGTCGACCTCGCCAATTGAAATGCCTTGCTCGCCAATTGACGCTTCAAAGACTTCTTGGCCACCCGCTTGAGCAACGTATTGGAGACGAAGGTCGTCGATCTCTCCTTGAGTAACTTTGATCTTCTCTCGATCCGCCAATTCGTTGACCAAAATTCCAGTGATGAGTTGATCAAGAGTGCTCGTAATAAGTTCATTGGATGAATCCGTTGACGAAAGACCCTGCAGGGCAAGGACATCCTGAACCTCGGTGTCAAGCTGTGATTCACTGATTCGCTGATCCCCCACTACGGCCGCCGCACCCGCTGTTTGCGAACTACATCCGCTGAGTCCAAGACTGATCGAAAGCAGACCGATTCCGGCGATCACAGTGAAGCGTTGGCGGGTGGGCTTGGCGTTCATAAGTGACACAGGTTCTCCGGATCTTCAGGGGTTGGAAAATAAAACGGTAAACAGTTCGTGGAGCCATTCTAGGAGCTGGGTATCTCGCAGTTCAGGTGCACCAATACCAGTGCCGGAAGTGGGCTTGGGGACCAGAAGAATGCTCGTTGCCCCTTTGATCTTGCTGCCTGGGTATACGCGCGCAACCCTCATGGCACGGGACTCAGGAAGTACTACGGGCGAAAGGCGGATTGCCTTGCCTGTGGCAATAACTTCTTGAATTCCAGCAGATTTAGCCGAAACCCGAAAACGCGCGACCCCGATCAACGCCTCCAGTTCACCCGGCATGGCGCCGTACCGGTCAATGAGTTCTGCGACAACTTCATCTACTGACTGGTCGCTGCTTGCATCTGCTAAACGCTTATAGGCTTCAAGCCGCAGTCGCTCCTGGGGGACGTATCCGGTTGGGATGCTCGCATTAATGGGCAACTCAACGCGGACCTCATTGACCTCTTTAGCTGGCTCATTCTTGTATTCGGAGAGAGCTTCACCCACCAACCGTAAATACAGGTCAAAGCCCACATCTGCAATATGGCCACTTTGTTCGCCACCTAGCATGTTGCCGGCACCGCGAATTTCAAGATCTTTGAGAGCGATCTGCATTCCCGAACCAAGATCGGTTCGTTGGGCAATGGTTGCTAACCGCTCGTGGGCCGTTTCTGTGAGCGGCTTATTCGGGTCATAGAGAAAATATGAGTAAGCACGTTCGCGACCGCGGCCCACCCGACCTCGCAGTTGGTGCATTTGTGAGAGTCCGAATTTGTCTGCCCGATCAACAATCAATGTATTGGCGTTGGGAATATCAATTCCCGATTCAACGATCGTGGTACAGACGAGTACGTCGATTTCTTTCTCCCAAAATTGAACAATCACTTGCTCAAGGGAACCTTCGTCCATTTGCCCGTGGGCAACTGCGATGCGAGCTTCGGGGACTAGTGTCCTGATTCTTGCGGCAACCCGGTCGATTGATTCAACCCGGTTATGAATGAAAAATGTTTGTCCATCACGCAAAAGCTCACGATGAATTGCAGCGGCGATTTGCTTCTCGTCGTAGGGACCCACGAAAGTCAATACCGGATGGCGCTCTTCCGGCGGAGTCTGGATGACCGACATTTCCCTGATGCCCGTAACGGCCATTTCTAGGGTTCGAGGGATTGGAGTTGCACTCATAGCAAGAACGTCAACATTGGTGCGAAGCGCTTTTAGGTGCTCCTTGTGCTCCACGCCAAATCTTTGTTCCTCGTCGACAATCACCAGACCTAGGTCCTTGAAGTTAACCGAGCGCGTGAGCAATCGGTGTGTTCCAATCACGATGTCTACGGTTCCTTGGGCTAATCCTTCGAGGATTTCTTTCACCTGAGAGTTCGGTGTAAATCGCGAAAGTGCAGCCACTTTTACTGGGAATGCGCTGTATCTTTCTGAGAAAGTTGTGAAGTGCTGTTGCACGAGCAGGGTCGTGGGAACGAGCACGGCAACTTGCTTTCCATCCTGTACTGCTTTGAATGCTGCCCGAATAGCGATCTCAGTTTTTCCAAACCCTACATCGCCACAGACCAAGCGGTCCATGGGAATTTGCCGCTCCATGTCCCGCTTGACTTCGTCGATCGTGCTGAGCTGGTCGGGCGTCTCGACGTAGGGGAACGCGTCCTCCAGCTCTCCCTGCCAAGGAGTGTCTGGCCCAAACGAGTAGCCTTTAGACGCTTGCCGTGCCGCATAAAGTCGAATGAGTTCACCGGCGATTTCTTTAACCGCTTTGCGCGCCCGACCTTTCGCCTTCTGCCAATCGGCACCACCAAGCCGGTGCACGCTGGGCGCTTCTCCACCGACATAACGAGTAATCAAATCAAGCTGGTCCATGGGTACAAAGAGGCGATCTGCTGGTTGCCCGCGCTTACTTGGGGCATATTCAATAATCAGATACTCGCGTTCAGCTCCCCCAATCGTTCTCGTGATCATTTCGACATAGCGCCCAACACCATGATGTTCGTGAACAATGTAGTCACCGGAGTTGAGTGTGAGCGGATCAATTGCACCGCGTCGTCGGCTTGGCATTTTCCTGAGGTCTTTCAACACCGACTTTGCACCCATCAGATCTGACTCACTAAAGACCCAAAGTTGTGAATCAACCAGGTGAAAACCGCGATCTACGTGAGCCGTGATCAATTGCGCAACTTTTGGTATTGCCGGAATTGCAACAGACTCTGACTTCACCGCACTTATTCCCTGGCTATCAAATTCCTCCGCGATTCGATCTATCGAACCGTGGCCCTCTGCGGTGACAACTACCGTTGAACCGATCCCGAGGGCCTGGGCTATGTCCCTACCGGCAAGTTCGGCATTCCCGTGATAGTTATTGTTTTCGTTGGCGTTCAACGTGATTACAGCGTCATCGCGCTCACGTGGCAATTGAGTGAGATTCCACACCGATCCATTTCGATGACGGACCTCGCGAACGACTTCTGACATGGTTGTGAACATGGAGCCGGAAAGGTCAATCGGTGAAGCTCCCCCGACAGCCGCACTATGCCAACCCGCGGTCAGGAACTCTTCCGCGGTTTTAACAACATCAAGTGCCCGAGAATTTATTCGCTCCGGCTCAACCAGAATTAGCGATGACTCCGGCGGTAAAAGTTCATGTAAGGGGCTCATCTTCCCGGCAAGTGCCGAGGAGAGGGACTCCATCCCTTCAACAGATTGGCCGTTCGCAATGTATTCACACATTGCGGCGACTTCAACATGTGCCGCTCCAAGTAGTCGGGCTTTCTCTTTGACTTCTTCGGTGAGAAGCAGTTCTCGAACCGGTGGCGCCCACAGTCCATGTTCAGCATGTTCTAGTGAGCGCTGATCCACTACTGCGAAATAGCGGAGTTCTTCCACGTCGTCGCCCCAGAACTCAACTCGGATGGGGTGCTCCTGCGTGGGCGGGAAAATATCGAGGATGCCACCGCGCACCGCAATTTGTCCGCGCCGGTCAACCAGGTCTACGCGCTCGTAACCCAAAGCCACAAGCCTGCTCACCGTCTCCGTGAATGATGCTTGATCACCGATCTTTAGTTCGACCGGTTTCTGATCCCCAAGATCGGCGACGATTGGTTGCAATGCTGCGCGCACGGATGTGATCAGTACCGTGATGGGTGGGGCGTGGACACTCCCAATAATTGGGTGCGCGAGCCGACGCAGGACTGCCATGCGCCTTCCCACTGTGTCAGCTGAGGGTGAGAGTCGCTCGTGCGGAAGTGTCTCCCAACTCGGGAATACTTCAATGCCTTCATCCGGTAGATACGCGCTCAGATCCGCGGCTAGTTCGTCTGCTGCACGACCAGTGGTGGTCAAAATTAACACGACGCCTGATTCCTGCGATTGCCTAATCTGTGCAATTGCAAGTGGGTAAATTACCGCGGGTCCAACGAGATCTACCGTGCTGGCGACCTGGGCCTGTTCGGAAATTGAAACAAATGCTGGATCTGACCTGACCAATTCAAGAAGCCCGGCCAGCTGTTGTGTATCGCTCACGCTCCCTGGGTTTCTTTTATAGCCCGCAGAACATGCGGATGCAGATCCGCCCGGGATACAGCGAGATCAGTGACATAAGGCGGCATGTGATTAAAAGTGACTGGCGCGCCATCCATGTGTGATGCGATCAGCCCGTAGTGCTGCGCAACAATGTACGGGGCTGCGACATCCCACTCGTAAAAGCCGGTGTTGTGCAAATAAATGTCTGCGCGTCCGCACAAAATCTCATTTACTTTTGCGCCCACAGAGCCAACGTCAACGATTTCAACCTGACTGTGAGGAATCTCTGCTTCTGTCAGGAGCTCGCCGAGCCTTGCGACGATTTCCTTCAACGTTGCCGGTGGGCGGGAACGAGATGCGACGACCCGGATC
The DNA here is from genome assembly GCA_002365735.1 of Actinobacteria bacterium UBA3120. Taxonomy (GTDB): domain Bacteria; phylum Actinomycetota; class Actinomycetes; order S36-B12; family S36-B12; genus UBA4592. The sequence continues at coordinate 34,203 of DEZY01000026.1, read as the reverse complement.
ACCGAGTCCTTCGAGGTTGCGATCTCTACAGCATCGAGGACGCTTCGTGTAAGGCCTTGGTCGGGGAGATCCACAGTGCCAGCACTGAGCTTTCCGGATTTTGTATTCCATAAAGCAATGTGAACTCCAAAATCTTTGCGATTCTGCCCGTACTCCCAGGTTCCGTCTAGCGGGTCAACGATCCACACTCGATCTGATTCGAGTCGGGCCGCATCGTCTTTGCCTTCTTCACTAAGAATTGCGTCACACGGGCGGGCGGCTGAGAGTTTATCCATAATGAAAAGGTGCGCCGCACGATCGGCTTGGTCGCGTAGTTGATCACTTACGGTCTTGTCAATTGAATCCACCGGATGGGCGCGAAAAAACTCCTTGCGCAGCGCCATAAGCAGCACACCGGCCTGCTGGGCAACAGTGCGCGAAAGCTCAGCATCGCCGAGTTGGGTCAAATCTTCGGTTGGGTTCATGTGTGCACATCGCCTAACTGTTAAATTTACTTTGGGCCAAATCTAAACCGCGGGTCACCAGCGTCTCAAGTGCTTCACATCCACGACTAATAAGTTCAGGTAATTCCTTGCGCTCACCTGCACTGAACTGCGAGAGTACAAAATCAGCCGGATCTTGCCGGCCCTGTGGTCTGCCAATTCCCATTCTGGTCCGGTAGTACTCACCGGAGCCAATTGATTTTTTGATGCTCTTGAGCCCGTTGTGCCCATTGTCTCCCCCGCCAAGCTTTAGTCGGATTGCGGCGAAGTCAATATCGAGTTCGTCGTGGACAACGATCAGGTTTTCGAGCGGCACGTCGTAGAAATCAAGGATCGACTTGATCGGTCCACCGCTTTCATTCATGTAACACAACGGGATCGCGAGTACCACGCTCTGCTGGGAACCGGGAAGCCCAATATGACTTTCCCCAACTGCCGCGAATGCCTTCTTGTGCCGCGATAACTTTACTGACAAATGTGCAGCAAGTTCGGCGACAACCATCGCACCGATGTTGTGCCTGGTCCCGGCATATGCGGGGCCAGGATTGCCCAACCCCGCGATAACAAAAGTCACTACTCCGCAGCAGGCTCAGCCGGGACGATGTCAGTCTCTATAACTTCCAAGGCGGCGGCGGCGGATGCGGCAGCAGCATCTTCGCTGGCACCGGCAGCGGCGGCTGCAGCAGCAAGTTCAATCGCCTTTTCCCTAGCGTCATCGACCGCGTGAGCCACTGCGTCAAGAGGCAGCTCGCCACTGGCAACGGATTCTTCCCATGACTGCATGACCATTGCGATGTCGAGCCCGGCTTCTTCAGCTGCTGAATGCACCTGGGCGACTGCGTCCGCGTAGTCACTACGAAGTGCTGCTTCTTGTTTGGTAATCACCAAGAGGTCAAGATGCTCAAGGTTAAGACGAACTGGATCGCGCTGAATATCGCGTGGCTTCGTGAGGTAGGTCTGGCTGTCAAAAGCAATATTGAGCACCACGCGAGGTTTACGAAGGGCCAAGTTCAGTTCGTGCTCTGGCAGGGTGACGTGCATGAGCGAGGTGTCCGTGCCGTACAAGACTGCAGGAATCTGGCCACCACGGCGGATCCGGCGCGCAGCGCCCTTGCCAAATTCCGAGCGGGGGGAAGCGGTGATGTTGACGTTAGTCACGAAGTCTCCTTGTATTTGATCGGCACATTTAGGTGAAGCAGTTGCGCGCCAAGGAGAGGGGCTAAAGCCCGACCACGTCGATTACGGTGCCGCGCTAGCTGCACCCTCGCCGAGGAACGCCCTGAGTCTACAAAGGTCTGCTTTGCCTAGTGCGAGGAGGTATGCCGACCGAAGTCTTCGTCTTCAAACATCCGGGTAACCGAACCGTCGGTGAAGACTTCATTGATCGCTGTTGCCAGCAACGGAGCGATTGAAAGCACCGTGAGCTTGTCAAATCGGCGCTCTCCTGCGATCGGGAGCGTGTCGGTCACTATTACGTCAGAAATATTGGAGTTCTGGAGGCGTTCGCGGGCCGGGTCGCTCAGAATGGCGTGGGTTGCAGCCACGATCACCTGCGAGGCGCCATTTTCAAACAGGGTCTCTGATGCCTTCACAATCGTGCCACCGGTGTCGATCATGTCGTCAACGACCACGCAGACGCGATCTTTGACGTCTCCCACGACTTCAAGCACCCGCACCTGATTAGGGATATCGGGATCGCGTCGTTTATGAATAATTGCCAAGGGTGCGCCCAGTACATCGGTCCACCGCTCAGCGACGCGGACTCGGCCGGCATCCGGGGACACCACAGTGATTTTGCTACCGTCAACTTTGCCTGCGACGTGTGCGGCCAGAAGAGGCAATGCGAAGAGGTGGTCTACTGGTCCATCAAAAAAACCTTGGATCTGTGAAGTATGCAAATCAACCGTCATGAGGCGATCAGCTCCGGCAGTCTTAAACAGGTCTGCCATTAGGCGGGCGGAAATCGGCTCACGGCCTCGGTGCTTCTTGTCCTGGCGGGCGTACCCGTAAAAGGGCACGACCACCGTGATGCGCTTTGCGGAGGCGCGCTTGAGCGCATCAACCATGATCAGCTGTTCCATGATCCACTTATTAATGGGCGTGGTGTGGCTTTGAAGCACAAATGCGTCACCACCGCGAACAGATTCACGAAACCGGACGAAGATCTCACCGTTAGCAAAATCGTGTGCGGTAACAGGGGTCAGATCAATGCCTAGGTTCTCAGCGACCTGATCGGCCAACTCCGGGTGCGACCTGCCGGACAGCAGCAAGAGATGCTTCTGGGTTGGGACTGACTTTTCGGCCACTGCTCCACCTTTACTGGTTGCGATCTATCTCACCGGGAGAACTATTTACTTGTGTCTGGCGCGGGGAAGGTGGGTGTTCTTGACTAAACCTTTTCATGTCCCGATTGATCGGATTGCGTTGCCCTCTGTGCGGCTTGCGCTGACTGCGTGCCAGGGCGCTTTCGAAGGACCCAATCCAGAATATTTCGTTGCCGGGCCCGGCCCACGGCCATCGCACCGGCGGGGACGTCCTCTGTCACCACTGAACCCGCCGCCGTGTAAGCCCCGTCGCCAATCACCACAGGCCCAATCAACATGTTGTCTGATCCAACCCGGGCCTGGTCCCCGACCGTGGTGTGGTGTTTCTCGACTCCGTCATAGTTGACAAAAATGGTGCCCGCACCAATATTGGTGCCAACGCCGATAGTGGCATCGCCGACATAGGAAAGGTGCGGAACTTTGGAGCCCTCACCTAGCTGAGCATTTTTCATTTCAACGAAGGCACCGGCCTTACCGGAAGCACCGATTACGGTTCCGGGCCGCAGATAGGTGTAAGGCCCTACCGTTGCGCCGGCACCGATCACGACAAGTTCGGCCCAAGTGTGTCGAACAATCGCATTGACACCGACTTCAGCAGAAATCAAAGTGGTTCCCGGACCTACCTGAGCGCCAGTTTCAATGGCGGTCGGCCCGCGCACAGTAGTCTGTGGGAATAGAGTTACATCGGGCGCCAATTCGGCATCAACGTCAATCCACGTGCTCTCCGGGTCAAATATGGTGACTCCAGCTTTCATCCACTTGTCATTTATTCGATCGCGCATGATTGCCATTGCTGATGCAAGCTGCGAGCGGTCATTAATTCCCAGGATGTCGCTTGTGTCGTGTGCACTCACCCCAATTACGACGTCGCCGCGTGAGGCCAGAATCTCGATGACGTCCGTGAGATATTCTTCCCCCTGCGAATTGCTGGTATTTAGCCCGGTAATCGCATCAAGTAATGCCGCGCCTTCAAATGCGTACATGCCCGAATTAATCTCGCCGATTTCACGCTGCTGCGGGGTCGCATCCTTTTCTTCTACGATTCCCACTACCCGGTCGCTCGAACGAAGGATGCGCCCGTAGCCAAAAGGATTATCCAGATCCGCTGTTAACACAGTTGCCGCTGCCGTGTTTTCACCATGCTTAGTCAACATTGTGACCAAAGATTCACCGGTAAGTAGCGGGGTGTCACCGGTAAGCACAACTACTGGAGCTTCACTTGTCGTAACTCCACGTTCGCTCAAAAATTCCAAAGCAACGCGGACCGCATGGCCGGTTCCATTGCGTTGTGTTTGTTCGACGGTTGCAACCCAGGGTGCCACTTCATCAAGGTGCGCGACCACTTGTTCGCTTTCGTGGCCGACAACCACCACCAGGTGTTCGGGCTCAATAGTTGCGGCCGCTTCAATCACGTGACCCAGCAGGCTGCGCCCAGAAATTTCGTGGAGAACTTTTGGTGTTGCCGACTTCATGCGGGTCCCTTCACCTGCCGCAAGAATGATCACAATTGGGGGACGCACCCCCCTAGCCTAGTTTGTCGTGATCCTGGCACGAGGGTCATCGAAAAAAGTATGACGAAATTCCCAGCCCCCGGGGAAGGGATAGGACTTGCGTTGAAGGATTCGCCGCTGGAAGCAATATTGGGGGATGCACTCATCACCAAGCAGGTTTACGGGTAAATTCCAAGATGCCCACCTCGATCATGGTCACGGTGCTGTACCGGTGGTTACTCAGAGTTTGTTGGTCGAGCCGAGCGGTAATTGCTCTGATAAGTTTCCACCACTCGCGCCACAATCCTAAGGAGATAATCATGGAATCGGTCATTGAATTCACTATGCACGCAAAGCCCGGCAGATATGCAGATGTTCTCGCTGCCTACAGTGAATTTGCCCAGGCTTTCCAAGAGGCAGTGCCTGCCGACCGTTTGATTCTCATCACAGGAGATCCTGCCAGCGGACTCATCCGGGGTATCGGGGTCTTCACTGAAAAGCAAATTGCCGCTGATGTTTACAGCATGCCTTTCTTTGCAGAATTCAATGACTCAATCTCTGAGCTCATTACGGAAACACCCGAGCGCTCAGAGTTGGATTTGATTCACCTCTACCAGGTCTAGGCCTAAATTTTCAAATTTTGAGCATTGCCATTCGGTCCCATTCGAGGCCGTAATGGGCAGGCTCTACCAGAAAGCGTCTGGGCAAGTCAGAACATCCGGGTCGCACGCACGGATATCCCGTAATTTATGGGGGCGTAATCCGGGGATCGCCATGCCCACAGCGAGCGGCCGCAACATGCAGAGGCATCCCAAACATGTTCTGAGCTGCCTTCATATTTGCGCCAGCGCGCAACTACTCCGCCGGGTTGGCCTTGGCCAAAGGTAGCCCGCCAAATGGGTTTGGGAGGGGGAGGGTGGTGACGGGACCAGCGGGAGTCGGGATTTGTACCAGGTGAATATCCTCCGGATTACTCATCGGCACCTGATGGAAGTTGGTCAGCCGCGCGGCAGGGGGATCGATGAACAGATGGGCTCCTGAGTCCAGGTGGTAGCAATATTGGTAGCAGAGAACGCCGAGATTTCAGTTTGTGCTTAATCAGAAGATATCGACATTGTGTTTGCATCTGGATCAGGATCGCCGCCTGCTTCAGCAATCAGTACTGCTTCGTTCTCCATGTGACTTTGCAGCACTTCCATCGATGGAGTGAACATGACCAAATGAAACGTATCGGCTTCCTGTAAATCCTGTCCACGATAAAGAGTCCGGATGCCATAGTCCTTGTCGCGACGTTCTTCAAGACCCTCAAAGGCTGCCAGCCAGTGGTCGTAACCTTTTGTCATCTTCCCTTTAATTATTACCGTGGGCATTTACTTGCTCCTATTCTGCGTGATGGGCTTGTAGTCATGAAAGATTATCTGAAGAAGGCAAAACTAGCGAGTGGACCACAGTTATTAATCTGCCTCAGGCGTTGCCGCCTCGGCGGGTTCTTCCGGCTTGGCTCCCGGGGGAGGGATCGAACCTCCGTTGACGGATTCAAAGTCCGCTGTCCTGCCGCTAGACGACCCGGGATCACGCGACACACACCCTATGGCTTGGGGTGGTAGGCCATTGCATAAGCCTGACATCCACGTCAGTTCCCACCACCGGTTGCAAGCTACGCTACCGTAGGTTACGCTTGCGTAAGTTCACCATTTACCCATGAATCCGACAGCAAAGAGCGAGGAGAGCCCATGAGCGTCATGAACCAAGAAAAAGTTGATCTTGATCCCGTGGTTGATGAAAGTGCCGACGAACTTACCTATCTTGGCATGCCCATGCGCATCACCATCGGCGCATTTGTCGTCGTTCCCCTACTCGCCGTTGCATTTACCATCCCCGTTGTCTGGGGAGGTTGGGTCAGTTGGCTCGACATTGGGTTGGCACTCGGACTGTGGATCCTGACCGCCGGTGGAATCACCGTTGGCTATCACCGCTTTTTCACGCACGGCTCATTCAAAGCTAATCGTGGCGTCAAAATCATCCTGGCAATCTGTGGTTCCTTGGCAATTGAAGGCTCACTCGACCAGTGGGTGGCCGACCACAGAAAGCATCATAAATTCTCCGATGAAGTGGGCGACCCCCATTCACCATGGCGATTTGGCACTTCCAAGAAAGCAATTGCAAAAGGTCTACTCTTCGCCCACGTCGGTTGGCTCTTTGAAAGTGATAACACCGGGATCGAAAAATACGCACCGGATATCGCCAAAGACAAAGATCTCACGTGGATGTCGAAGCACTTCTCCATCTTTGTCATTGCTAGTTTGCTCATTCCAGGAATCCTGGGCGGGTTAATCACCTGGTCTTGGATGGGTGCTCTCACCGCATTCTTCTGGGCTGGTTTGGTTCGGATTGCCTTCGTGCATCATGTGACTTGGTCAATCAACAGCATTTGCCATGTGTTTGGAAACCGACCCTTTACTTCCCGTGATCTTTCCAGCAACGTTGCCTGGCTAGCAATCCCGTCACTGGGTGAGTCATGGCACAACCTGCATCACGTCGATCCGACAGCGGCTCGACACGGCGTGATGAAGGGACAAATTGATATTTCGGCGAGCGTGATCAAAGGAATGGAAAAGACCGGACTAGTAACCGAAGTTCGTTGGCCGAAGCCAGATCGCCTAGTGAAAAAGCTGAAAGATCCCAATGACCGTTTCCGCTTACGCGGTTACAACGGCGAATAGGTAGTTCCCGTGTCTCAAAGGGAAGACCTAGCGACTGTTGTTGAATTAAGGGCCGCCTCGGTACCCCCGTCCCGCAAACCCAGTGGTGCCAAGGTCCGCATGACCGGGCAGGAACGCCGTGAACAACTACTTAATGTTGGTCGCAAGCTCTTCGCCGAGAAAGGCTTTGAAACAGTAACTGTTGAAGAAATCGCGGCAAAAGCTGACGTTTCCAAACCGGTGGTCTATGAACACTTCGGCGGGAAAGAGGGCCTCTATGCCGTAGTTGTTGATCGTGAGATGAACTACCTACTTGATTCGGTGACCCAATCACTGACGGGTTCTCAAAATGACGGTGCCGGTGCTCGGGAGCTTGTTGAGCAAGCCGGCATGGCATTGTTCAATTACATCGATTCCAATCCACAAGGATTTAGAATTCTGGTTCGTGATTCCCCCGTCACCGCTCAAACCGGATCCTTTGCCAGCTTGATGGTAGACATCGCCACCCAGGTTGAAGACGTCCTGGCTGCCGAGTTCAAGGCCCACGGAATCAACGACAAATACGCCCCCATGTATTCCCAAATGCTGGTGGGCATGGTTGCGTTCACCGGGCAATGGTGGCTGGATGTTCGTAAACCCAAGAAAGAAGAAGTCGTGGCCCACTTGGTGAACCTTGCGTGGAATGGCCTTCGAGACCTAGACCCCAAACCGACCCTGACCAAACAGAAAAAGACTTAAGTTGTCAAGATTCTTGATCTCAAGAATCTTGACATAAGATGCCGATATGGCCAAGCCCGACGACGTCGATCAGATTGTTGCCGCCTGGCAGGTGCAGCGACCCGATCTTGACCCCTCCCCGCTGCACGTTCTTTCCAGGCTCACCCGCGTTTCTGCCCAATTGGACACCGCTCGCGCAAAAGCATTTCGTGATCACAATCTGGATTCATGGGAATTCGATGTCCTTGCGGCACTTCGCCGGACCGGACCACCATTCACACTTTCGGCCGGAACACTCGCAACCCAAACCCATGTCACCAGCGGCACCATGACCACCCGGGTGGATCGACTCCTTGAACGTGGTTTCGTCACCAGGTTCCCTGACCAGAACGACCGTCGTGGGGTCCTGGTTGCCCTCACCCCCGCCGGACAAAGTGGAGTTGATGGCGCCTTTAAGGATTTATTGGAACGAGAAAAAACCGCCTTGAAAGGATTAGGCCCCAAAGAGCAGGAACAACTCGCCGACCTCCTGCGAGAACTACTCGACCAGTTTTAACTATGTGAGATTGAGGTCACCGCAGGGCCTGATGCGATCCGCACACTACGACACACTCCGGCTCCAGACAAACTAGCTGCAAGATTTACAGAATGATCATGTGATCGCGCGAGGAAAACGCACGTAGGGCCACTCCCTGAAATCATTGCACCAATGGCACCTAAATCGAGGCCAACCTGCAAAGTCTTGCTCAGCGCCGGCATCACGCTCAGCGCCGCTCCCTCCAAATCGTTGGACAACGCAGAGCCAAGTTGCACGCAATCTCCCGCTCGCAGGGCATGAAGCAATTCCGTAGGGACTTCAAGTGCTGCACTCGGTCGCGCCACCTGCAACCGATCAAACTCGCGATACACGTGCGGTGTGGACAATCCCCCTTCTGCCAGAGCAATCACCCAGTGATACTCGCCAGTCGTAATCACGCTGGTCAACACTTCACCTCGACCACTGCCGAGCGCGGTCCCACCATGTAATGAAAAAGTTACGTCGGAGCCGAGCTCGGCCGCGAGGGCCGCGAGGTCTTCACGCGATGTACTGGTTTCCCATAACCGATCACACGCAATCAACGTCCCGGCTGCATCTGCTGAGCCGCCCGCCATTCCGCCCGAAATCGGGATTCGTTTCACAATATGTAAATTGACGGATGCATCGATTCCGTGATGACTCGCCAGCAACTTTGCGGCCCGAACCGCCAAATTTGAGTCGTCAACCGGCAAAGTTTCGGACCCATGACCCTCAATATTAAGTGAGACCCCATCACTACCTGGTTTCGCAGTGACCGTGTCAAAAAGTGACACGGCGTGAAAAACAGTAATGAGTTCATGGAAGCTGTCAGCACCAAGTGGCGCCACTCCTAGAGCGAGATTAATTTTGGCCGGAACCTCAACCGTTACTGAATCACTGCGCATAACGACCAAAGTCTAACGCCCGGATAGCCGCAGTTCGCTAATCGCTTCGGTGAGACGAACAAAGGCCTCAAGTTCAAGCGTCTCAGCCCGAGCCCTGGGATCTATTCCCGCCGTGGTCAATGCCTGCTCTGACACCGCTGGGCTTCCCAAGAAATTGGCGAGACCTGCGCGTAGCGTTTTACGCCGGTGGGCAAATGCAGCATCAATTACTTGGAACACTTCGCGCCGCAGCACTTCGTTGTGTCCATAGGGATGTGAAACATTGACGCGCACTAACCCCGAATCAACGTTAGGTGCCGGCCAGAACACGTTTTTCCCAATGTTCCCGGCGGCCTCCGCCTTACCAAACCATTGAATCTTCACGCTCGGAATTCCATAAGTTCTCGAGCCGGGCCCCGCACAAAGCCGGTCCGCCACTTCTTTTTGAACCATGACCAGAACATTACGCAGTGAAGGAACCTCGGCGAGGAAATGTAAGAGCACGGGGACTGCCACGTTGTACGGCAGATTGGCTATCAGCGCGCTAGGCGCCGCCTCAAGCTCTCCGGCATGCACTTGCATTGCATCTCGATTAATCACCTCAAGTTTGCCCGCTAGCTCTGGACACATCTCGGAAACTGTGATGGGTAATTGCTCGGACAACCGGGGATCTATTTCAATAGCTATCACGTGTGATGCTTGCTCAAGCAACATCAATGTCAAACTCCCAAGACCAGGACCGATTTCTAGCGCGATACTGTCTGAATCGACCCGGGACTGCTCAATAATGTAGCGAACAGTATTGGGGTCAATCACAAAATTTTGCCCAAGTTTTTTGGTTGGCGTAATTCCCACTCGAGTAGCTAGCTCTCGGACGGCTCCAGCCCCAAGGGATGTCCCCACAGTTACCAATCCCCGAATGCGCGGATTGCGTTTCGTGTCAGCGTGGATGCGGCTTCCTGTTCGGAGAGCCCCCTCAGATTTGCGATAGTACGCACCGTGTAAGGCATTAGGTAACTCGCATTAACCTTTCCACGAGCGGGGGTTGGCGTTAAATAGGGAGCATCGGTTTCGACCAAAATCGAATCAAGCGGGGCAACCATGAGTGCTTCGCGCAAAGCTACTGAGTTTTTAAAGGTAATCACTCCAGCGAAGGACATGTACCAACCATGCTCCGCGCAGATCCTTGCCATATCAGCATCGCCGCTAAAACAGTGGAAGATCACTCGATCTGGCGCACCTTGATCAAGGAGCACGGAGATGACATCGTCATGGGAGTCCCTGTCATGTATCACCAATGTTTTATCCAGCTGCTTGGCAAGGTCAATGTGAAATCTAAATGATTCATGTTGGGCGGGGCGCCCACTTTCTTTGGTTCGGAAGTAATCAAGACCAGTTTCACCGATGCCTCGCACGCGTGGCGACTGCGCTAGTTCGGAGATTTGTGAAAGTGAACTTGCAAGTTCACCTTTTTCGGCGAGCCGTGGGGCCACGTTTGGGTGTAGCGCAACGGTTGCAATGACTGTTGGATAGAGATTAGCTGCGTCAACCGCCCATCGCGAAGATGCAACGTCACACCCCACTTGCACTACCCGATCCACACCGACTTCACGCGCCCACTCAAGTAGCTGCCTCGGATCTGGTGGATTCTCCCCATGAAGTGATGTGTCATGAACATCTAGATGGGTATGCGAATCAATTACCGTTCCCACGAGTGGCTGCGGGGCAATGGGCCAAGCTGTTGAATCTCCCATCAGATGTTTTCTGGGTCCTCGAGACGCGGGAAGAGGGACGGCCCTTTAATAACCCGAACCCCGGCCGGTAACTGCCCCCACGTTCCGGCACTTTTAATTCTTTGATCAGCAAGGTCACCGAGCGCATCGCGGGCCCCAATATTTGTCCACAGTTCCGTCATTGCCTTAGGCATCACTGGGTTGTAGAGAACCGTAATCGCGCGCAAAGATTCACACACCGTATACAGCACAGTTGCGAGTGCTCCTTGAGTTTCTTCGCTCTTGGCAAGCACCCATGGTTCCTGCTCAGTTACGTATCCATTGATGTGTTCAATGAAAGCGCGCACGTGGCCAATGGCCCCTGCGAAATCTAACTCATCGATACAAGCGTCTGCATCAATGACAGTCTTAGTGAGCAAAGCGTGAATAGTGTTTTCGGCGTCACTGATTGGTCCGGCAGCTGGAAGTGAACCTTCGAAGTATTTACCGACCATCGCTGTTGCCCGCGATGCAAGATTGCCTAGGCCGTTGGCTAACTCCGAGGTGTAGCGAGCGCTCATATCCTCCCATGAGAAGGAACCATCGTTGCCGAATGCAATTGCCGCCATGAAGTAGTAACGGAATCCATCAGAGCCAAAATGATCAATGATTAGCTCCGGGGCGATTCCTGTGAGTTTGGTCTTCGACATTTTTTCACCGCCAACCAATAGCCAGCCGTGAGCAAACACCTGATCCGGTGGTTGCAGTCCCGCTGCCATCAGCATTGCAGGCCAGTACACGGCGTGAAAACGCAAAATGTCCTTACCGACTAATTGCACATTCGCCGGCCATACTCGTTCAAACAATTGCGCTTCGCTGCTCGCTGGTTCGGCTCCGTAACCCACCGCGGTGATGTAGTTCAGCAACGCATCAAACCACACGTAAACGACCTGCGATTCATCCCATGAAAGTGGGATTCCCCATTCAACACTCGAACGCGACATGGAGATGTCAACCAGCCCACCGCGAAGGAAACTCATGACCTCGTTGTATGCACTCGCGGGGCGGATCGCATTGGGATCGGCTTCATAGCGATCGATGAGAGGCTGGGTGAATTCCGATAATTTAAAGAACCAATTGTCTTCACTTAATTCCTCAGGAGGACGACCATGAACACCGCACACTTGCTGCCCTTCAAATTCACCCGTTCCTGGGGCAAGATCAGCCGGGAATTTAAATTCCTCACAACCCACGCAGTAGGGGCCTTCATAGGAATCTGAGAAAACGTATCCATTGTCTTTAACGGTGTCCCAGAACTTGCGAACCCGCTCAATGTGGCGCTCCTCGGTGGTGCGAATGAAGTCATCATTTTGTGCATCAATAGTTTTCAACACCGGTTTCCAAGAATCTTTGACCAATGCGTCAACCCACTCTTGTGGGGTAACCCCACCCTGTTCAGCGGCTCGTTGAACTTTGGTTCCGTGCTCGTCAACGCCGGTGAGGAACCACACGCTTTCACCGCGTTGGCGGTGCCAGCGCGTTAACACGTCTGCCGCAGTACTTGTATAGGCGTGGCCAATATGAGGCGCATCGTTAACGTAATAAATGGGAGTGGTCACGTAAAAGGATTTGGCCACCGAGTTCATGCCCGAATCCTAGTCTTCTGCCGAGGCCGCTGATTTCGCGGCGATTACCGCTTCGTAGACCTCGCGCTTAGATCGGCCAAACTCGCGGGAAACGGCTGCCGCCGCATCTTTCATTGACGCACCCGCTGCTACTTGTTCTTGGACGAGGGCAACTAATTCGGCTAGTGACATTTCACTAGCCGCTGTTGAGTCGCTCCCTGCAAGGACGAGGGTGATCTCGCCTTTAATCTCGCCTACTGCCCAGTCATTGAGTTCTTGTAGTGAGCCTCGGATCACTTCTTCGTACGTCTTGGTCATTTCTCGGGCTACGGCAGCATTCCGATCAGGGCCGAAAACTTCTGCCATGTCGTTGAGTGTCTTTGCCAGCCGATGTGGCGCCTCAAAGAAAATCATGGTTCTTCGCTCGTGAACTAGTTGGGTGAGAGCACGAACTCGATCCCCGCTCTTTCGTGGGAGAAATCCTTCAAAACAAAAACGGTCAGCAGGCAGTCCGGAAAGCAAAAGTGCGGTGAGTACGGCAGAAGGCCCCGGCAGCACCTGATAATCGATCCCGGATTCGATCGCTGCTACTGCGAGCCGGTAACCCGGATCACTCACCTGAGGCATCCCTGCATCGCTCACCACGAGCACCCGATTCCCTGCCGCAACCGAGTCAAGTAACTGCTCAACGCGCCCAGCTTCATTCGCCTCGAAGTTTGAGACTAGTTTCGCGTCGTATCGGATCCCGAGCCGTGAGCACAGGTTCATAAATTTTCGGGTGTCTTCGGCAGCGATCACATCTGCTTGCTGAATTGCCGCGATCAATCGGGATGAAGCATCTCCGACGTTGCCCATGGGTGTGGCCGCAAATACCAATTGGCCCCCCGTTCGCACTGATTCCTTTGCACCCATCCCGCAATAGTGCAGCACGACCTAATATGTGATCGTGTCCCCCACGCTCCGCAGGCGCCTCACCGGCTTTAGTGCGCCAGACCGAAGCGTGGCAACCGTTGCCGAGCGCCTCTACCCGGCCTTCCCCACCACCGGGATCACAACCTGGATTACCCCACTGATCATCACGATATTTGCGGGGGTGATTCGATTTGTACACTTGGGGACACCCAATGCGGTCGTGTTCGACGAAACCTATTACACCAAAGACGCTTGGGCACTTTTGTTATTCGGAGTTGAACATAAAGCCGTTGACGAACACGACTCGATCATGCTCAATGCCGGGGAAAATTGGCGTACCGTCACGGGCTTCACCGACCAAGGCTCCTTTGTTGTTCACCCTCCCACCGGTAAATGGGTAATCGCTTCTGGTGAATATCTTTTTGGCGTCTCACCATTTGGCTGGCGATTTGCGGTTGCTGTTCTTGGGACTCTTTCCGTACTCATGATCGCGCGAATTGTGCGTCGGATGACCCGCTCGGATCTGATCGGTGCAATTGCTGGCCTCCTGCTTGCACTCGACGGTATTCATATTGTTTTGAGTCGGACCGGACTCTTAGACATGGTGCTCAGTACTTTCGTCCTCGCCGGTTTCGGGGCACTTGTGCTGGATCGCGATCGAACCCGAAGACGTCTTGCTATTTTGGGTGAAGATTCTCCCCGCCCGTGGCCAGAACTTGCCGCTGGTCTGGGGCCAAGGCTTGGCCTTCGCCCTTGGCGACTTCTGTCGATTGTTCTTTTGGCACTGGCAGTGAGCGTTAAATGGTCAGCACTGTGGTTCATCGCTATTTTTATGCTCCTGTCCCTTCTTTGGGATGTGTCGACCCGCCGAACCGTCGGTATGAGTCGACCCTGGTTGGCCACACTTCGCACAAGCGCACCGATCGTTTTGGCTACCTCACTAGGGCTGCTCGCCTTTATCTACCTTTTGTCGTGGACTGGTTGGTTGCTCAGTTCAACGGGGTGGGGCCGAAATTGGGCCACCGAGCAGGAGCCATCGATAATTCCTAATGCGTTTCGATCACTTTTTGACTACCACCGGCAGGCGTGGAACTTTCATGTCGACCTAGATAGCGAACACAGTTATCAAAGCAACCCGCTTTCCTGGCCACTCATGATCCGGCCGACAAGTTTTCACTATGAGAGCATTAAAGACAACAGTCTGGGTTGTTCAACTGATCATTGCGCCCAGGAAGTGCTGGCACTGGGCAATCCGATCATTTGGTGGGCCGCCTTGCTTGCGATCCCCTATCAACTGTGGAATTGGATTACTACTCGTGACTGGCGTTCGGGTGCCTTGCTTGCCGGTATCGCTGCAGGGTGGTTGCCGTGGATGCTCTACCTCGACCGCACAGTTTTTACTTTCTACACGGTAATTTACGTGCCTTTTGTTGTAATGGCAGTCGCTCTGACGATCATGAAACTGCTACAGAAGAAGCCGCCCCAACAGCAGCGAGTAGTGGTGGCACTGGTCGGGTTATACCTACTCGCCGTCGTCGCGGCGGCTTGGTGGTTCTATCCGATTTGGGTGGGGGACGTGATCCCTTACGACCAATGGAGGTTACGCATGTGGATGCCCACTTGGATCTAGTCGAGTTTTCAGTCATTTATCAATCTGCAAATTTTAATTGGATTGTCCCCTCGGAGACACATTGATGGGCTAATCCGGCAATAATGCACTAATGGCTGGACACCCACTCTCGAAAATATGCGCGATCTGCTTTGATGCTTTCGGGACGCTCATCGACATTTCTTCGATTGACGCATTCCTTGAGGAACGTTTTCCTGGGAACGGATCCGCGATCAGCTTGGCTTGGCGCACAAAACAAATCGATTACTCTCGTCTGCGTTCATTAGGGAGTAGGTACAAACCCTTTGGGGAAATTACCGAAGATGCGCTCAGGGCTAGCCTTGCTTCACTAAACCTTGATGTCGACCGAGGGTCGATCGGCGAGATTATGGATCAGTACATGAAATGCCGGGTGTATCCGGACACTCTCGAGGTCCTTGAGAACTTACCAACGCCGTGGGCAATTGTCACCAACGGGGATCGAGATTTTATTTCGCCCATTTTGCAAGGAGCCGGCATTGGAGTGAGTAACGAAGCTCTCATTACCTCTGACCAGGTACGTGATTTCAAAGTCTCGCCGCGCTTATACGAGCTGGCATATGTGTGGGCACAAAACTATCAAGCGGAAACCAAAAGCAAGGTTTTATTCGTATCTGCAAATCAGTGGGATGCAATCGGAGCAACCTGGTTTGGGTTCACCACTTGCTGGATAAACCGCAATTCGCACACCCCTGAAGAACTTGATGTTGCACCCACATACGAGGTCACGCATTTGGCGCAAGTAATGGAACTTGCGAAAGAGTTCATGTGCTGACCGCCCTGTTTACTGGACTCAGCATCGGGCTTGGCTCCGGAGTGGCTCCTGGGCCTTTGACCGGACTGGCTATTTCGACAACGCTTCGTAGCGGTCTTCGTCCGGGACTTCAAATCGCAATTGCTCCGCTCATTTCGGACTCGATAATTATTTTTCTGTCGCTTACCCTTGTGTCTCAACTACCTGAAACCGCAATCACGGTGCTTGGGATTATCGGAGCGATCGTTGTCGCCGCATTCGGCGTTGAGGTGCTTTTGTCAGCCCGAAGAATGCGAGACGACGAAGTTAATATGGCAAGCAAGAAACCCACAAAATTACAGCGACTTCCGCTCGCAGCACAGGGCGCATTGATAAATTTTCTCAATCCTGCTCCCTGGATTTTTTGGATCACTGCTGGATCCACAATCCTGATTGGGTTTTGGCGCGAGAGCCCGAACCAAGCGATTCTGTTTCTCATTGCCTTCTACCTCACCCTGGTGGGAGCAAAAGTTGCCATTGTCTTGGCCTTGGCAGCAACTCGCCACCGAATGAATGCGCGAACCTATCGATTAATCCTTACCGCGTCCGGCATCCTGCTGCTCGTCACGGCAGTGATACTGGTGCTTACGCATGTAACAGGCTAGTTACCCGGACTAGTTACTAGGCTCGCCCCGTGGACTACACCAGCAAACTAGCGATTGGCACGGCCCAGTGGGGTTTAGATTACGGTGCCACCAATACAAGCGGGAGGCTCGGGGACTCAGTTGTCTCCACACTCATGGACTCCATGCGTGCTAACACAATCGCCCATCTTGATACCGCGGCAAGTTATGGGGATGCTGAATCTCGGATCGGCAGTCTTGATACAACGGGAATTCACATTCAGACAAAATTGTCGGCCAAGGGCCGTACCTGCAAACAGTTACGAGCTCAACTGCGCGAGAGTCTTACTCGACTCAATGCAGAATCGGTCAACTCGCTTTTGATTCATGACTGGTACGTTTTGGATCAAAAGGAGATTGAGTCAGTAAGTCAGTTTTTTGAATTATCCGTGAATGAAGGCTTGACCCATCATGTCGGGGTTTCCGCGTACGACCTTTCGGATCTGGATCGCGCCAAGCGCCACCTAGCAATTTGGGATACCGCACAGATTCCAATGAATGCACTGGATCAAAGGTTTCTCAGTGCGTCTGAACTTTTCCCAGCAATTGCATTCCAGGCGCGCTCAATTTTCTTACAAGGACTCCTGCTCGCTTCGAATCCCGACCATGTCGATGTCATCAGATTCCACGAATTTTCACAATCATTAGGCGTGGATCCACTCACTTTGAGTCTGCAGTTCATCAAAGAACAGTCGTGGCTTCACTCCGTGATCATCGCACCCACGAGTCTTAACGAATTTGACCAGATTCTTAATGCGATGGACTCTCATACACCCGATATCGACTTTGACGCCTGTGTTTCCCTCGATGTCAAATTACTTGATCCACGAACCTGGAACTAAATACTCTTACACGCTCTCTTCAGGAACTTAATGGGATTAATTGCATCAGATTCCCTGCCGCTTTTCCAGTATTCAAAATGCAAGTGAACCTGACCGCGCGATCCTGAGTCTCCCATTTTTCCAATCACTTGGCCTTTCTTTACTTTCTGCCCACCTTTAATCAAGACCTTGTCCATGTGGCCGTAGTAAAACATGGAACCGCTCTTGCCGCGCAAAACTATTTGTAATGCCCCATTTGATTGACGCTTAGTGCGGTTTATCCGGCCTGCTTCGACTGCAAAAATTCGGGTGCCTCGCTTCCCACCCAGGTCCACACCTTTGTGAGAACGTCTACCCCGGTCAGCTCCCCAGCCTGCTCCCAGCCAAAAATTCTTAGTGGGGCACGCTTTGCCCTTGCGACTTTTTTTGGCTTCCTGAGCGCGGGCCTGCGTCGCTGCGGAGCCGTCAATTGGCGCTGACGCCACTGAGGGCGCGGCGGGAAGCAATCCCAGAATCAAGAAGGCAAAAACTATTGCTATGAACCGTGGCACCTGGTTAGCCTAAGCATGGATGTGCATCTGTACAACTCGGACACCCGGTAAAGTCCTACTGTGAGTAATTTTGCGATTGGCCACAGACTTGTCGGACCTGACCAACCCACCTATTTCATCGCGGATGTTGCCGCCAACCATGACGGTTCCCTTGATCGCGCGAAATCCCTCATGACCTTGGCTAAGGAAGCCGGAGCGGACTGCGCCAAGTTCCAACATTTCCGGGCTGAACACATTGTGAGTGATTTCGGGTTCAAAGCCCTTGGCCAAGCGCAATCCCATCAAGCTACTTGGGAAAAGTCAGTCTTTGAGGTGTATCAAGCGGCGAGCCTTCCTTGGGAATGGACCGCTCCTCTGGCTGATCACGCAAAGGAAATCGGTATCGAGTTCATGTCCGCTCCTTACGACTTTGAGGCGATAGCACATCTTGATCCTTTTGTGAACGCTTACAAGATTGGTTCGGGCGATATAAATTGGCTGGAGGAATTGGAAGTTGTTGCGGGTTTGGGTAAACCAATAATTGTTGCAACTGGTGCGGCAACCTGGGAAGACGTCCAACGAACCATGGACATGCTTTTACCGACAGGACTTCCGCTTGTCCTCATGCAATGCAATACAAATTATGAAGGTAGCTTGGAAAATATTCACCACGTTAACCTCCGCGTTCTTCAGCAATACGCACGGGAATTCCCCACCGTCACTCTCGGACTCTCCGACCACACCCCCGGTCATCTCACCGTGCTGGGAGCCGTTGCCCTGGGCGCCCGGGTAGTTGAGAAGCACTTCACTGATGACTCGAGCTTGCCGGGACCCGATCACGGCTTCTCAATGGATCCGGTGACTTGGCGCGCCATGGTTGATGACACGCGCAAACTCGAGGCTGCACTGGGGACTGGCGTTAAGGGGATTGAAGACAATGAATTGCATACTGTCGTCCTTCAACGCAGATGTGTGCGTGCCCAACGTGATCTTCCTCAGGGAACTACCATCACGCGATCGGATCTTGTTGTCCTTCGCCCCGCGCCCCGCGAAGCCATTCCTGCACACGAAGTCACTCAGGTAACCGGCAAAGTGACTACACGAAACATCCACGCAGGAGACCTCATTACTTGGGAAGATCTTAGCTAAACGTCAATGGAAAAGAAATGTGTGTACCTCAGTGATAGCGACGGAATTCATGACCTGCGCTGGCGCACGGCACTCGCGGCCATGGGTTGGGATGTCTCACTCACCGTAACCGATTCCCAAACGCCCGTTATTGCTGGCCCAATCACCACAACACTTGTGGAATCCCTGGCTGATTATTCAAACCCCATTATTGGCTTGTCGTGGGGATGGGATTTGCACGCGTCCGAAAAATGCCAATCCACACAGTGGCTGAGCACATTTTCCGGACTCATTGTTGACTCTGTTCCCACAATGGAAATTGCGATTGCATTGGGGGCTAGTCCGGATTCGATCGCCATGATCCCCTGGGGCATCGATCTGAATAAATTCACTCCGATCCCCCGGGGTGAAAAGGTTGACCTGTCAATCCTGAGCCTGCGAGCGCACGAGCCGCTCTATCGGGTTGACACGATTTTGCGAGCCATTAGTCATCTACAAGAAAAGGGCATTGCATGTTCTTTGACCGTTGGAAATGACGGGACTCTGACCGAAACGTTAAAGCGCCAGGTGAGTGATCTTGCGCTCCAGCATGTGGAATTCGTAGGCCGTGTCCGAGAAGACGAATTGCCTGCACTTTTTGGCAAACATGGATGCTACGTTTCTGCGGCCGAGACAGATGGCACTTCCGTCACACTGTTACAAGCCATGGCGATGGAAGTACCCGTGGTCGTTTCCGACAGCCCTGGGAACATTGCATGGTTGAAAAATATCCCAGAGCCAACTGGAAGGCTGTTTGCACTTGGTGATTCTCGGAATCTCGAGCTCACGCTTCTCGAGGCAGTTAATTTCCCCGAAGTCACTAGAAATATGGTTCAACATGGCCGAGAAGTTGTTGAGCGATACGCTGACTGGAACCAAAATATTTGGCGTCTCGACCAATTGCTCGCCTCACTTCTGGTTTAAGGACTAGATCGTGAGGATCTAGCACTCGGGTGAGTAGCCTTAAGCCATGAGTGGCCCCAGAACAATTATCTTTGATTCACGCAATGTGTGGCGAACCAGTTTCATCGTTCTCGCCGTAGTCGCGATTGCACTGCTCCTAAAATTTCTACTCGAAGACGGCGGAAGCGTAATTTTTATTGTCCTAATGGCTTGGTTTGCTTCTATAGCAATAGAGCCTGCGGTCGGTCGCCTCGCGCAGCGCATGAAGCGTGGGCTGGCAACAGCACTTGTAATGATTTCAATCCTTGTTTTCTTTATTGTCTTTGGCCTCACTTTTGGCAACCTGCTATTCAATCAGATTGCGGATCTGCTGCGCAGCCTTCCCGGACTACTCGATAGCGCACTTGCTTGGTTTAACGAACGGACAAATTCCAGTTATGAAGTCAATGATCTTTGGGAGCAACTCAACATCACTCCTTCAGAATCAGCTCAATATGCCGCGACAGTTCTACAGGGTGTTGTGGGTCTACTTGGCTCAGTTGCCCTCGGATTCTTTGGCCTATTCACGTTTGGTCTTTTTACCTTTTATCTTTCCGCAGACGCTCCCAGGTTCCGTCGCTATATCCGTTCGCTTTTCACTCCAAGGTTTCAGCCTCTTGCCGAGCAAGTGTGGGGAATCACCGCCGAAAAAACTGGCAACTACGTCGCAGCACGCCTTCTGCTGGCTTTTATTAATGGCGGAACGAGTGCGATTGTTTTTTACGCCATTGGCATGCCGTCTTGGCTGGCATTGGGCATCTGGACAGGACTCGTGGCCCAATTTGTCCCAACAATAGGTACCTATATTGCCATTGTTTTGCCTGTTCTTGTTGGCCTGCTCAGTGGGAATCCTTGGATTGGGGTCATCGCGCTGATCTGGGCCGTTATTTACCAGCAAGTTGAAAACCTCACGATTGAACCGAAAATAAGTGCACGCGCGGTCAACGTGCACCCGGCAGTGGCATTCGCATCGGTTATGCTTGGTGCAGCGCTCTTCGGGGTCGCAGGAGCCGTGATAGCCGTTCCAGTTGCCGCAATGGCTATCGGTCTGGTCGAAGCCCGACAACTGCGACATGAAGTGCCCGACGAAGAACCCCAAGTGGAAATCGAATCCGAGCCAGAAATGTAATCCACCCGAAAGAAGGACTCATGAACATCACCGATCAGAGCTTGCGACGTTGGAATGTGATTGCTGGACTCGCTCACTCAGTCCAACTAGTAATCATTCTTATCTTGGCCAACGACTTCACTCTGCCTATTACCGCGACCTACCTTGAAGGCCCTCCCGGGACTACACCCAGTGACACCATCACCCTCTTTGATTCCCCGATTGCGTGGGGAGTCGCTTTATTCTTCGCGCTCTCAGCTTTCTTCCATTTCCTGGTTGCAAGCCCTCTGTACTTCACGAAATATATTGCCGGACTAAACCTGCAACGCAACTACTTCCGATGGGTTGAGTACTCCATTAGTTCTTCGGTCATGATCGTATTGATCGCGCAAATCACCGGCATCGCGGACGTGGCAGCCCTCATCGCCATTTTTGGTGTCAATTCCTCGATGATTCTTTTCGGTTGGCTCCAAGAGAAGTACGAGCAGCCTGGGAGCGGCGGCTTAATGCCTTTTGTGTTTGGTTGCATAACTGGAGTCGTGCCGTGGATTGTGGTGGCGGTTTATGTAATAGCGCCAGGATCAACATCTGGCGCAGAAACACCAATCTTTGTCTACGGAATTATTGTGTCGCTCTTCCTATTCTTCAACTCATTTGCCTTAGTCCAATACCTTCAATACAAGCAGGTGGGCAAATGGGCCAACTACCGTTACGGCGAGCGGGCCTACATTTTCCTCAGTTTGATCGCCAAAAGCATTCTGGCCTGGCAGATCTTTGCGGGGACCTTAGCTTCATAGCCTGAAGTTCAGACCTGCGAAATTCGTACCGGTTTCCAAGAGCTGGGCACATCCAGATCCCTTAACTCCTTCGGGTTTGCGCGCGCGCAATCAACATGTTGACCACCGCTCCGAAGGTTGCGAATCGTGGATTGGTTGTCGCCCCGGATTGATATCTTGCCCAAATTTGTTGAATGATTACTGCGAGCCGAAATAGTCCATAAGTTTCATAAAATTGCCAATTCTGCTCCAGAGACTGACGCACTTGGCCACCCATTAATTGCCCGTACCGCTCAACAACTTGTGCTCGCGTCAGCATCCCGTGCGCATCCGTTGGCTGCATCCGCACATTCAAATAGGCAGGGTCGTCATCGGCTTGTACCCAATATGCCAAGGCAGCCCCCAAATCCATGCATGGATCGCCGACCGTTGACATCTCCCAATCGAGAATTCCGATCAACTCACCGGATGGGTCTAGGACTAGATTGTCAAAGCGCCAATCACCGTGAACGAGTGTGTGGGGGACATCGGGTGGTTGGTTGATCTCTAGCCAGGCCATCAGCTCTTGCGCATCGGGTACATCAGAGGTGCGTGAATCGCGATAGCGCTTGGACCACCCTGACACCTGTCGCGACACATACCCTTCACCTCGATCCAGGTCGGCTAATCCCACCTCGGTGACATTCACTTGATGAACCTTCACCAGAGCATCAACCATCGATTCACATAGCGATCGAATTTCGGTATCGCTGTGCGCCAAATCCTCGGGAATGGAAGTGCGCAGAATGTGCCCCTGGATGTACTCCATGAGGTAGAAGGGGGCTCCCAGCACTGTGCTGCTTTCACAGTAGGCAATGACATTGGGAGCGGGGGCGAGAACGGGACCAAGGGCACTGAGTACTCGCGCTTCGCGACCCATGTCGTGGGCGCTTGCCGCTTTCACGCCATGTGGCGGCTTACGCAAAACCAAGGAAAGACCCGTCGCATCGGTGACCAAGTAGGTCAGATTGCTCGCGCCACCTTGAAACTGCAATAAGCCAAGGGGGCCGGTGAGCCCCAACCCTTCGTCAGTTGCCCAGTCAAGTAGCGCATCCAAGTCGAGCGTGTCTTCGCTTCGCACTTCTGAGGTTCGATCCGGTATCGCCTTATCCACCAAGAATGCCTTTAGCCAGATCTTGTCTCTTCACCTCAAGGCGAGCGATATCGCGCAGATGTACTTCGTCAGGGCCGTCGGCGAACCGCAGCGATCGGACCCCGGCATACATTCTTGGCAGCACCGTGTCGGGACCTATTCCGGCACCACCAAATGTTTGCATTGCGCGGTCAATAACTTGAAGTGCGGCGCGAGGGGCCGCCACTTTGATCGCAGCAATTTCAGTCCGTGCGTTTTTTGCCCCAGAGTTTTCAATTACCCAAGCGGCTTTAAGTGTCAAAAGTCTTGCCTGATCAATTGCAATGCGCGACTCGGCGATCCACTCTTGAATTACCCCCTGGTTAATCAGTGGTCCACCAAAAACTTCACGTTTTTCCGCACGTTCAACCATCATGGCTAAGGCTCGCTCAGCAATTCCAAGCGTACGCATGCAATGGTGAATCCGGCCAGGGCCCAGACGCGCCTGGGCAATTGCGAAGCCGCCCCCTTGTTGACCGAGTAAATTAGTTGCAGGAACCCGAACATTTTCGAAAGCAACTTCACCGTGCCCGTGTTGATCGTGATAACCGAACACGCTGAGATCGCGAACAATTGTTACGCCGGGGGATTTAACGGGGACTAAAACCATGGACTGCTGCTGGTGACGTGGGGCGCTCGGGTCGGTTTTTCCCATAACGATCATTATTTGGCAACGCGGATCCATGATTCCCGATGACCACCACTTGCGACCGTTGATTACGTAGTCACTTCCATCGCGCTCAATGGAAAGCTGGATGTTGGTCGCATCAGATGAACCCACGTCTGGCTCGGTCATAGCGAAAGAGGAACGAATTTTTCCCTGGGTTAACGGTTCCAACCAGGTGCGTTTTTGTTCAGGAGTGCCAAACATTGAAAGGATCTCCATGTTGCCGGTATCCGGTGCAGCGCAGTTCATGCTCTCCGGAGCAATATCAATCGACCAACCCATGCGTTCTGCAAGATAGGCGTAGTCGACGGCCCCCAATCCGTCTGAGAGTTCAGGAAGGAACAGATTCCACAGATCCAAGGCCTGCGCCTTAACCTTTAACTCCTCGACTACGGGTGGGACCGTGTGCAACTGTCCAGATGCGATGAGTTCGGCCCGCTGATTCCAATAGATTTCTTCGGCTGGGAAGACCTCGTTGTGCATAAAGGAATTTATTTGATCCAGGAGTTTGCTACCGCGTTCACTCAGGCCAAGATACATAGGGCCATCATGTCGTATTTGGTCGATCCTTAGCCACCAGAACGACATAATCTTGGGATCTCAGTGCCATTACGAGTGCAATAATCCAACCGATGATGGTCCAGCCAACCAGTAGGTTTACCCAAAACACTCCCCAATGTTTTACATCACGAAATGCGGCAATTGCCCACGGCAGCATGTAAAGCCCCGATGCGATGGCGACAATCAGCGCTACGATCTTGGTTACCGTCCAAGATTTATCAGCTGGTTCAATCGAATAAGTATTCATAGGAACCCTTCCTCTGATCAAAATCTATCACCAACCATTAGAATTCATGAATGACTGAGCCAACAGAAACCCCGATCACTGTCCGAGAACATGGACACATTCTCCTCATTGGTCTTAATCGCCCCGATAAATACAACGCCATGAATCTCGCGGCGATTGAGCAACTAGCCCAGGCGTATCAACACCTCGAAGACACTCCCCACCTGCGCGTTGGGGTCGTTCACGCCCACGGCGACCATTTCAGCGCTGGACTAGACCTCGCCGAAGTAGGGCCGGAAGTAGCCACACATGGCCCCGGAGCGCTCTCAGGAACTACCAACATTGATCCTTATGGACTCTGGGCCCAGAAAGTGAGTAAACCAATTGTCATGGCCCTGCACGGAATTGCATTCACTCTGAGTATTGAACTGGCGCTCGCCAGCGACATTGTGGTTGCCGCAGAAAACGTACGTTTTCGGCAACTTGAAATTGCTCGTGGAATTATGCCATTTGGTGGAGCCACGATCCGGGCGACTCAACAGTTGGGTTGGGGTAACGCCATGAAATTTTTACTCACGGGTGAAGAATTCGGAGCCGAAGAAGCCTTACGAATCGGGCTGATTCAGGAAATCACCCCGGTGGGGAAGGACACTGAGCGCGCCATTGAATTGGCTGAAGTGATCGCCAAACAAGCGCCCCTCGGCGTTTATGCCACGCTGGCAAACGCCAGAGTTTCTCGCGAAGACGGCGAGAAAGCAGCAATAGAACACCTGCGCGCAACCCTTCCTGGGATTTTGGCCAGCAAGGATGCCGCTGAAGGGATTGCGAGTTTCCTAGAAAGACGGGACGGAAATTTCAGCGGGGCGTGACTTCATCACTCCAATTCTTTCTTGGCTCCTACTTCGAAAGCCTCAATCGTCAATGTCTTTGCGCTGACCCAAATGGGCGTTCCCACGCTGAGCTTTAGATCCGCCAATGCTGAGTGAGTGATTGTGGCTACCACCGGTGGCAAAGCGTCAATACTGACCCGGATTCGGTCGTGCATTGGCGTAAGTGCACGAACACGTCCTTGCCACACATTGCGGGCACTGCCTTCGGGCCTCAACAGATGAAGGGTGATGGCTTCGGGTCTGAGTACCGCTAGGGCTGCTCCACGCAGTTCCACCTGCGGCACGCTCAGCACTCCCCCGCCGTCCACTTGCAAGACGCCCTGATCCGCCACCCCCCGAATCAGATTCACACCCATCAAAGTAGCTACGTAGTCGGTCTGGGGCCTGGCCGCCAGTTCACTGGGCGTTCCTTGTTGGGCAATGGACCCGTCTTCTAAAACGATGACTCGGTCCGCGAGCAACATGGCATCGAGTGGGTCGTGTGTAACGAAAACTACGCATCCGCCGAATCCGTTAATTTGCTTTTCCAGCTCGGCTCGCACGCCTTCCCTTGTTTGGACATCGAGTGCTGAAAGCGGTTCATCGAGCAATAGAACATTGGGTTCAGTGGCCAATGCGCGAGCCAAAGCCACTCGCTGGGCCTGACCACCAGAAATCTGATTCGGCTTTCGCGGCCCCAAATCAGTGATACCCAAAGACGCCAACTGCGATTGCGCTCGCGCTTGGGAAGCTTTCCTCGACAAACCCAGGGACCGAGGGCCAAATGCAATATTATCCAGCACACACAGGTGAGGGAAAAGAGCGTAATCTTGAAAAACCACACCCACGGATCGTTCCTGTGGCACAACGTGAATCGATGGAGCCTTGTTCACGACCTGATCACCAAACACAATTTCACCCGAGTCGATCCTTTGTAACCCGGCAAGAACACGAAGCAAAGTCGACTTACCGGATCCATTTGGCCCCAGGACAGCGGTAACCGCCCCTGCTGAAAAGATCGTGTCAATATTTAGTCTGAAATCACCCCGAGTAACGGAAAAATTGGCATCTATTTTCATGAGGCTCTCGTCTGCAGATACTTACCTCGCAGTGCGACAAGCACGCCAACGCTGACGACAAGTAGCACCATGGACAGTGCGATGGCTACTGAACGGTCAGATTCAAGTGCGGTGTATACGGCCAGTGGCATAGTTTGAGTAACACCGGGAAAGTTTCCGGCAAATGTAATTGTGGCCCCGAACTCACCCAGTGCTCGGGCCCAGCACAGAACAAGTCCGGCAATTGCGGCAGGCGCGACCATGGGCATGGTGATTCGGAAGAAAACTCGCCGAGAGCTAGCGCCCAATGTTGCGGCGGCATCCTCATAGCGCTGGTGCAAAGAGCGGAAACCACCTTCCATCGTGATTACCAAAAATGGCATGGCCACGAAGGTTGTCGCAATGACAACTCCCACAGTCGAAAATGGAAAGGTAATTCCAAATGTGTCATAGAGAAATCCACCGACCAGCCCGCGTCGGCCAAGCCCTTCAAGCAGCGCGACACCGGAGACAACGGGAGGCAACAGCAGGGGCACAATTACCAGGGCCCGCAATAACCCAGTAAATGGCAGAACTTCGCGAGCCAGCAACCAAGCCATCGGTATCCCGAAAATTGCAGCAAGTGCGGTAGCCGCCAGTGAAACTACGAACGAAAGCCTCAATGCTTCTAGAGCCTGCGGAGAAGAAATGATTTTTGGGAATGCTTCCCACGGGGTCTGGAGGATCAACGCGATGAGTGGGATTACCAAGAACAGTAATGCGATCAGACCGGGCACCAGCAGAAACAGGGGTGCGCGTTGATTCCTCACTTCAACTACCAGGGCTTAGCAAAACCAAATGTACGCAAGATTCCTTGCGAGGTTGTGCTGAAGCGAACAAAATTGACGAATCTTTGAGCCAACTGTGGTTCTCTGGTGTCAGCGACCATAGAAATAGGGTAGGTAGTTACGACATTTTCGCGAAATGGGATCCTCACAAACTCAACCCTGTTCTCGGCTGACTTGACGTCGGTGACGTACACAATCCCAGCGTCAAGGTCACCGGAAATCACTTTCGCCAGAACGGATCGGACATCTAATTCACGCGTGACAGCAGTAACCTCGAGTGTATTTTTGGCGAAGAGTTCCACCGCCGCGCTCCCACACGGGACCGCGGTGTCACACACCCCAAGCAGCAATCCGTCCTGTTGTAGATCAGATATCTGTGAGATGTTGCCTGGATTGCCCAGGGGCACCGCAATAGTCAAAAAATTCTTGGAGAAGCGAAGCGGTCGCACAACCAATTCCGAATCCACACCAATTTGAATTATCGACTCGGACGCGGTCGCGATCACGTCGACCGGGGCGCCGGCAATTACTTGATTCATGAGTGTCGAGCTACCCGCGAAGTTGAATTTGATTTCGGTATCGGGGTACCGTTTCTCAAAAGCGTCGGCTATCACTGGGAAAACGTCAGTCAGTGACGCCGCCGCTGAAACCGTCAGTGTTCCACTTGGTTTTGGAGCCGCTCCAGATGCACTAGGGAAGAATGCACCTAACCCAACTACAAAAGTCAATGCCAGAAATCCAGGCAATATTTTGTTCATTAATTCTGCTCCAACTCGATTACTACATTGGTTGATTTAACAACCCCCGTAGCGCGCACCCCCGGTGCCAATCCGAGCTCATCTGCGGATTCACGACTCAATAAGGATGTGACCCGATGCGGGCCAGCTTGGATTTCAACCAAAGCCATCACGCCATCTTTTTCAACCCGCGTGACGATCCCAGGGAACCGATTTCGAGCTGAGGCGTGCACGACTGTCTCTTCCAGTCTCGATGCGGCCGACATGTAAAGGGCGAGGCTTTCTGCGCTCACGGTTCTGGGACCATTTCCCGGCGCACCTGAACTCAGTTTGCCAATTTCAATCCAGCGGCGAACCGTGTCGTCAGACACCCCGAGCATCGAGGCGGCATCAGATATCCGTATTTCAGCCATAATCACGTTAATCTAGCAGTAAGTACGCATAAATGCACGTTTTTTCTCAGATTTTGCGGTCTTTTGCAATATATTCACCGAAAGTAGCTTGGATTAGGGTGTGCGAATGAATTACCGCGATCCGCAGATCACCCTTGACCAAACAGGCCTTCGCCTGAGGCACTACTACTTCCCACTTGCAACGACAAAGGAAATTTCGGTGGAACGGATCGAATCAATTAAGGTGGCGCCGCTCACTTTTCGTACCGGAAAATGGCGCGCATGGGGATCCACAACCTTAAAATCTTGGATGCCCCTTGACCTTGGCCGATCCAAAAAGCCAACGGTCATATTTGTTGACGATGGTCACCGAATAACGAGCGGGATCACACCTGCTAATCCGCAGGATTTCATTGCAGTTCTAACAGCCCTCAACCCAAAAATTAAGGTCTTGCAGCGGAAATAAGTATGGCCCCCAGCGCAATGCCGGGGGCCACCTTAAGAAGTCTGTAATTAGACGATGCGAACCTTGTCAGCCTGAGGTCCCTTAGGGCCCTGGGTGATGTCGAATTCGACAGCTTGATTTTCATCTAGTGAACGGTATCCACTGGAATCAATTGCTGAGTAGTGAACGAATACGTCCGGTCCGCCATCCGCTTGCTCGATGAAACCGAAACCTTTTTCCGAGTTGAACCATTTTACTGTACCTGTTGCCATGTTGCTATTTCTCCCTAACGTAAAACACGAGGGGCAACGTGCCCTTCGTACAGCGGACCCAATCGGTTAGAAAACCGGACCGTTCCCACTGGTATAAATGTCCTCTCCCCCCTCGCGCGCTTGTGCACCGCCCCCCAACAAGGGTCCTCCTCCCCCTAAACCGCCACGGATCTGCCGTCCCGATGCGTCGGAATGGCCAGCTTCGGCTCGGGGTCGACTTGGGGGTCGGCTTGGGGGCCCAGCCCCTGCCCGGAAGCGCTAATCGCTAAATCTTGTGGCGATCCAATCAAGGAAAACTGTCGTAGCACTCGTGGGCAAACTGAAATGATCGTCGCGGGGAAATTCTTCCACTTGGATTTTCGCGCCCAGTGTTATTACCGCAGCTATATCGGCCTGCCGAGTCACCCATATTCAGCGAGCACCAAGTCCAGTAGCCGCCCTGTCTCGGTTCAGAATCTCTACACCAACCAAGAATCTCAGGTGATGGCTCACAGTGGGTTGGCTTAAGCCAACCGCTTCGGTGAGGTAACCGACACACACCGCACACTGTTCGCTCGCACGGGCGTTTTACTGATCGTCGCGTTCATAACTTGTTCATCTATAGTTTTTCAATTTGACCCACAACCATATTGACGTACATCTATCTAGCGTGACAGAGTGCATCTTGATGAACAGCGACTTGCATGAAAATAGATCCGAGCAAGAAGTAATTGGCAAACTCTCCACATTAGACCGCTACCTACCGTTGTGGATTGTTATCGCCATGGCGCTTGGCTTGATCCTCGGCCGCGTGATCCCAAGTCTTCAAAACGCACTTGACTCCGTCAAAATTGATGGCACCAGCTTGTTAATCGCAATCGGACTCTTCGCCATGATGTATCCGGTACTGGCCAGGGTCAAATACGAAGAGATGGGTCACCTCACAGGTGACCGCAAGATGCTATGGCTTTCACTCATTCTTAATTGGGTAGTTGGTCCGCTATTCATGTTTGCACTGGCGTGGATTTTCCTTGCCGACCAGCCAGCGTTTCGAACCGGGTTGATTGTCATTGGTTTGGCCAGATGTATCGCTATGGTGCTGATCTGGAACGACTTAGCATGTGGGGACCGCGAGGCTGGAGCCCTGCTCGTCGCCATTAACTCAATTTTTCAAATTCTTGCCTATGCACTTCTGGGCACGTTCTATCTAGCGATTCTCCCCGGCTGGCTTGGGCTAGACACCCAAGACGTCGCCTTTTCCACGTGGGAGATCACCAAGGCCGTCCTGATTTTCCTCGGCATTCCCCTCGCCCTGGGATTCTTAACCCGACAGGTGGGAGTGGCCCACAAGGGTCACGATTGGTACGACAACAAGTTCGCGCCACGAATTGCACCAATCGCGCTTTGGGGGCTCCTTTTCACCATCGTTGTGCTCTTCGCATTGCAAGGAGACGCCATCACTTCAGATCCCTTGAGCGTCGTAATCATTGCTATACCGTTGATCATTTATTTCGCGATTATGTGGTTTACCGCAATGGGCGCCGCGCATGCAATCGGTTTGCCGTACGCGCGTTCAGCCACCGTGGCATTCACGTCAGCGGGGAATAATTTTGAGCTCGCAATCGCAGTGAGCATCGGAGTGTGGGGCGTTACCTCTGGGCAAGCATTAACCGGAGTGATCGGCCCACTCATCGAAGTACCAGCCCTAGTTGCACTTGTGTACGTCTCACTTTGGCTGCGCCGCAAATGGACCTGGAGGAATAGATCATGACTAGCAAACCGACCGTACTGTTTGTGTGCGTTCATAATGCTGGGCGTTCGCAAATGGCCGCCGGATACCTCACACACTTAGCCGGCGACCGAATCGAAATTCTTTCGGCCGGATCAACGCCCGCAGATTCAATCAACCCGGTGGCAATCCAAGTCATGTCGGAAGAGGGTATCGATATCAGCGGTGAACAACCCAAAATTCTGACTGACGAGACGGTTCAGTGCGCAGATGTCGTGATCACAATGGGTTGCGGGGACACTTGCAAATTTTATCCGGGCAAGCGATACGAGGATTGGGTACTTGAGGACCCAGCCGGTCAAGGCGTCGAGTTCGTTCGACCCATCCGAGATGCAATTCGAATCCAGGTCGAGGAACTGATTACTGAGCTTGTGGTCGACTAAGTATCTGGAAACTATCTCGCTTGTAATCCCTTAAGAACCGATTGCAGTCTCCTTGAATCGCCGGTTCCAACGCATGGCACTTAATTTTACCCGATTTCTTGTGGTTGAAATAGAACGCGGCCGCCCACCACTGATTCATATCCAAGACCATGGCTTGCTCCACTCCCGCACCCACCAAAGTGTCCGCCAAACCTGTGGCAGAGAGGTACTCCCCAATCACATAAACCAGAGATCCATCTGGCCGTTC
>DEZY01000026.1:0-2550 GCA_002365735.1 Actinobacteria bacterium UBA3120 | reverse complement strand
GAAACTTCCGAAATACCTTTGTCAATAATCAGATCCAAATTTTGTCGCACCACCATCACCTCCGGAGCGGGGTCCCCTTTATCGTTCCTCAGATTTTTGAAGTCTCTGGGCCACTTCCCGATGTGCATAGTGCCATCACGCATGACAACTGCACTGGCTCGCCCATCAACGAGTTCCTTGACCATCTCACCGTCATAGAAGTAGCCGCCACGAGTGTCATTGATTCGGAATCCACCGTTGAAATTGGCAAGAACATACTCCCATTGCGATTCAGGCAATGCTCCATTAAATGGATTAGGGCCGCCGGGTTCTTGGTATCCGGGGATAAACATGGTTCGCGTGAGAGTGGTGTCAATCCACATTGCCGTGGCGTAATACATCGTGTAAATATCGTCTGCCCGCACCCGGGTGACGTAGATCGCCGGGATCTTGTCGACTTTGCTGGCCACAGGCTGCCACTCGCCTTCGCCCGGTTCAGGGTCGGTAACCGGTGAGGTGATATTTTGTGGCGGATTCAAATGTGCCCGAGGCAGGGGCTTCACTTCGGTTGCTGAGCTGCTTGGAACCGGTGCCGGTGCCGGCATGGTCACGGTCTCAATATCTTGTTGGTCGGCCTCCGGGCTCGGGAACTGTGCCGAGATCTCTGGCTCACCACCAACCTCAGCCACGTTTATGTAGGTGAAGTAGACGTCCTCGGCCCGGGCAACAACCCAACCTAGGTGGTTATCTCGCATCCAGGTTGCAGCGACGACCTGAGGTGGCTCCCCGTCGGACTCAGCGAAAGTCGACCCGATGGAGACCCCAAACAGGAGCGAAAGAATTCCAACGAGAGAGAGAATAGGGAACACAATGTAGCGCTTGGATTTATCTTTAGTGTCCGATTCATCCGATTCCACAAGCGCCTCGCCTCCCCGGCAAGGGTAACCCAAGAACGCACAGATCTGTTACTCACGCGAGTTATTGCCGAAGAAAAATAGCGGGGCCACGCCAGATTTCACGTAGGTGGTTGGGGAAGGTGCGCCTCGGATTCACTTCGAGGAACGAGCACTTCGGAGATTTGACTGGAAAGAATCAACTCACTCGTCGGCGACCCATATCGGGTGAGATCGTCTACCACCCACTCGAATTCGTCCATGGTGCCGGCAACTACTCTCAAAATTGAGCAGTACGGGCCGGTCACCCTATGGATCTCCATAATGTGAATATTTTCGATCGCTTTAGGGTCCTTTAAAATGCAGGACGTGCCGTGACAATCTAGTCGCACGAGCGCATCGACTGTCCATCCGACTGATCGAGGATTGATATGCGCGCGATAACTGGTAATAACACCGGCTTCTTCTAGCTTGCGGGCACGGTTTGCAACTGAAGGTGTCGACAGGTGTACCAGACGTGAAAGTGCACTGTATGAGTATCTGGCATCTCTTTGGAGCGCTTCAAGGATGCGGACATCCATTTCATCCAGTTCATCCATCGCTTACTAATTCCCTATCTGCCCTACCCGTTAAGTCGACCCGGACCTCCCACAATTCGTCCATGATGGAACGGTCACGCAAATTTCGTACTACTTCAACGGGTGTTCCTTGTGTGCCACTAACAGTTCCACCAATCGTACGCTCAATCACTTTCACATGAACACTGCGCCAGATCATTAATTCTTCGTCCAGATCCACGAGCAACTCCGCCAAGGCATACAAAGCCTCGTTCTCTTCAACGCTTAAGTAGAGCTCTTCTAAAGTTAAATTCGCTCCAGCCAAGGCGCCTCGCACGCTATCGACCAGATTCTTGAGACTAATTCGCAAGTTTCGAAAGCCTGGCGAATCAAAACCAGAACCGTGACCTAATGCTGTTCGCACATGTTGATAGTCCCACGGCGTCATTTTCTCTAGCATGGGCAGTTGTGAAGTTGTGTAATGAATACAGTCTCTGGCTCGAATGAGGTACCGACAGGCAGCCTGAATCTTCCCCTGCGAAATATTCAGTACCGCGTGGTCAATTTCAGCAACGGCTAACTTGAGCCAAAGTTCCGACGATTGATGAACAACGGTAAAAAGTAATTCGTCACGGTGCTTCCACGTATCCGGCTCGGGCTGCAAAGCCAGCAACTCGTCAGTGCGAATATAGACTTCATAATCGCTGCCACCTTCTTCTGCAAACTTGGGCTCACGTAATTCATTCATGGATTTGTGGCTTCCCTTCGCAGATTGACTAAAGCATTCTGATGTTAAGGGTCTCGCCTCCAAATATCAACCTCAACGATAGGCCAACCAACATTCGGAATGTAAAGCGCCCTGCGACGTTATGAAACTGCCAAGACTTCCCAATTTCATTGCCATTATTGAAGTCAGAGTAAAATTAGCCCACAAAGTCTCCCCCCAGTGAGTGTTATTCGACTTTCAGTTCGAAACTCTGACTCCATACACTTCTGCGTGCACATCGAGTGTGCAATTGCCACAGTTCAATACCCACGCACGGCGGGGACAGGCCAAAGGATTGTCACCGCATCGATGACATTATGGATTCCGCGGTTCTGCGCGCCGCAGAGAAAGCACC
>DEZY01000037.1 GCA_002365735.1 Actinobacteria bacterium UBA3120 | reverse complement strand
TTTGATCCGGAAGACTCTCGTTACGCTGAAGCGGCCGAATTCCGGTCGCTTTATTCTAATGATCCGGAAGTGAAGACGGTAGTTGATACGGCCAAAGGTTTGGAGGGTCTTAAACGACAGCCAGGGGTGCACGCCGCGGGCGTGATTTTGTGCAGTGAACCACTCATGGACGTGATTCCGGTCTGGAAACGCGAACAAGATGGTGCAATAATTACCCAGTTCGACATGGGTGCATGTGAGGCACTCGGACTCCTCAAAATGGATTTCTTGGGATTACGGAACCTCTCAGTTCTGGATGACTGCCTGGAAAATATCATGCGTAATACCGGAGTTGAGGTTGTGCTAGAAACACTTGGCCTCGACGATGGCCCTGCCTACGAGCTGCTGTCCCGCGGTGACACATTGGGTGTTTTCCAACTTGACGGTGGACCCATGCGTTCGCTTTTACGCTCCATGGCGCCGGACAATTTTGAGGATATTTCGGCAGTGCTTGCGTTGTACCGACCTGGCCCGATGGGTGCAAATGCGCATAATGATTATGCGGATCGAAAAAATGGCCGCAAGCCCGTTGTCCCGATCCACCCCGAACTTGAAGAGCCCTTAAGCGAAATTCTTGGGGACACCTATGGTCTGATTGTCTATCAGGAGCAGGTGATGGCGATTGCTCAACAACTGGCCGGGTATTCATTAGGAAAAGCGGATTTACTGCGCCGGGCAATGGGCAAGAAGAAGAAGGAAATTCTTGAGCAAGAATTCGTCCCGTTCAGTGAGGGAATGCGCGAGCGTGGATTCTCAGAACCCGCCATCAATAAATTGTGGGAAGTGCTGGTCCCTTTCTCTGATTACGCGTTCAACAAGGCGCATACGGCTGGTTATGGATTGGTGTCGTACTGGACCGCCTATTTAAAGGCCAATTACCCAGCCGAATACATGGCGGCGCTTCTCACCTCCATGGCTGATGACAAGGAACGCTCAGCGATCTACCTGAACGAGTGCCGACGCATGGGGATCAAGGTGTTGCCACCTGACGTAAACGATTCTGATGCGAACTACACACCGCGAGGGAGTGATATTCGTTTTGGGTTGACAGCGATTCGCAATGTGGGAACCAATGTTGTTGAGTCGATTATTGCGACTCGAAATAGAGTGGGTCGATTCGCTGACTTCCATGACTTCATTGCGAAAGTGGATATTGCAGTGTGTAACAGGCGCGTGGTTGAGTCATTGGTGAAAGCTGGCGCATTCGACAGCTTGGGGCACACCCGCAAGGGCTTGAGCGCGGTGCACGAGCAAGTAATTGATGCCGCAGTTGACATCAAACGCTCCGAGGCGATCGGCCAGTTTGATCTATTCGGAGGGTTAGAGAAAGGCAGCGAAGAATCACTGTTTGAGCGCCCCGCGATTGGAATCACCGAATGGGAGAAGTCGCTCTTACTGGCGCACGAACGCGACATGCTGGGACTGTACGTGTCAGATCACCCACTTTTTGGGATGGAAAGTGCGCTCGCACAACTCTCAGATCGAAGCATCGCCTCCGTTCTGATCGACGAGCATCTTGATGGGCAGGTCGTTTCATTAGGCGGCTTAGTGACAAGCGTGGTGCGTAAAACTACGAAAAAAGGTTCAGCTTGGGCGATCGTGACAATTGAAGACCTTGAGGGAACTCTGGAAGTCATGGTGTTCCCGGCCTCGTATGCATCCTTTGGAACGCTTTTAGTCGACGACTCCATTTTGGTTATTCGCACCAAGATCGACCGCAGCGACGAAGATGGAATTAAGGCAATTGCACTTGAAGTGACTGCGCCGGACCTATCCGGCGCCCCAACAGGTCCGGTTCGACTCACCATGGCTGCCGCGCGTTGTGTCCCACCACTTGTTGCGCGATTGAAAGCAATTCTTGCCCAGCACCCGGGAACAACCGAGGTGCAGTTACACCTCAGCGGTGGAACGTCGACCACCGTGATGAAGCTCGATGACGTATTCCGAGTGACACCCTCACCGTCACTCTTTGGCGATTTGAAGGCACTTTTAGGTTCATCATGCCTGATGTAATGAATTCCGGTCTGGGTAAAACCCCGGCCCGAACGCGCAAAGCGATAACAGTTTTCATTACCGGTGTGATTGCCGGTGGACTCTCAGGTGCCGCACTCGGAGTGCTGTGGTGGTCCCTGGCCCCCAGAGTGTCGGTGGTGGTGACACCGGATCGGGTTGTGCCGGAAGGATTCCAACCCCAGGAATATTTCGCAGCAAATATTGCATTTGGGGCAGTGGGCGCACTTGCCGGCGTATTTATGGCGATCGCCCTGGTATCAATGCGCAGGGAGCACCTGCTGGCCAGTTTGGTGGCGGCCTTGGCATCTTCGGCTGTGGGAACATGGGCAATGTGGTGGGTTGGATCGAATTTGGGCGTGGTTGATCTGGCTAATGTGGATATTCCCGATTCAACGGTCCTTGATGGCCCACTTGAAGTTACTTTGCCTGCCATGCTTTTAATGTGGCCGCTGGGGTCAAGTCTGGTGATTGCGGTTATGGCCTTGGGCGACTTCCTGGCGGAGCGCAAGCGCAGCCGGAGTCACTCGGCGTGAATGTGCGCCACTAATGCGTTGAGAGCGTGAATGAGGTCTGTGGGGGCAATGCAGATTTCGAGCCCACGGCGACCGCCACTGACGTAGATGGCCTCAAAGTTGTCAGCACTTGAATCAACTACCGTGTCAAGCTGTTTCTTTTGCCCAAAGGGGCTGATTCCGCCCAGGACGTAGCCACTCATTTTCTGGGCGAGCGCAGGTTGCATTGGTTCCAGGGTACGGACACCGACCGCTGCAGCGAGCCGCTTAGCACTGATTTTTCGTGAAACCGGGGCAATCGCGACAACGGCCATTTGTTTATCGCCGAAGAGAATAGTTTTAAATACTTGATCCTGATCAACTTCCATTCCGATTGCGGCTTCTTTGCCGAAACCGGTCACGGTGTCGCTCTCGAATTTACGCAATGTATATGCGACACCGGATAAATCTAAGGCAATTGTTGCCGGAGTGATCGCCAAGGCCTTCATCGTAAATTGATTCTAGTTGGGCGAAAAGTTATCTGTGAGTAGGTCAATTGCGGGCAAGGCGCCGAAATGTTGGATCAGACTGGTCTCACGCCGAAGCAACATGCGCACTAGTTCAAGCCGCGACTCGGCTGTTTCTGCGCCGAGAAGTGCCTGACGTTCAGCGGTTGGGAGCAAGATGGCTGCGGTGAGCAGGTAGCCGACCACCACCGGGTCTCTCGAGAGTTCTTCAAATATCGACATATTGCTATCGAGTTCGCCCGAGAGGGCAGCGCGGTAGGCGGTAAATTCACTGAGCGCGCTCTCGGTAAGAAGAGAAAGTTCCGCTGATTCTGCGGGAGCGGGCTCGGGGAGCCACTCAACGTCCGCGCTTAAAAGGGGCGAGCTGGTATCCAAAGACTTGATGGTAAATCGACGAGCGCCCGTTGTGACGATGTCGTATCGGCCGCCTTCACTCGGGGTAACTTCACGCATAACGGCCGAGATGCCAATTGGGTGAAGTGCGTCTATACCCAATGCTGTTACATCGTGGCCATCTCGAATCGCGATGACCCCAAACTCACGTTCCTCTTCAACGGGGATTTCGAGTAGCTCCTGGACCATCAATCGATACCGTGGTTCAAAAATATGAAGCGGGAGCACCAGGCCTGGCACCAAAATGGTGTTCAGGGGAAAGAGCGGAATATGTGAAGTCACGGTGACAGAGTAAACTGTTCTACATGATTCGGCGCATCGATCTTCGGCAGAGTGACGCTGGCGGAGTTTGCCTCACCAACGTGGTGCCTCGGGCAGCCACTAATGTCGCCGACGCCACAAAAACTGTTATCCCGATCTTGGAAGATATTCGGGAGAACGGGGCCGAGGCGGTAGCTCGCTGGTCTCTAGCGCTGGACGGCATTACGCCCCCTTCGCTTCGTGTTCCTGCGGC
>DEZY01000155.1:606-14146 GCA_002365735.1 Actinobacteria bacterium UBA3120 | reverse complement strand
AACCTGTCAACCAAACTCGGGGCAGTCCCCAACGCCTCAAAACAGATCCTGCGACCAGTAGAAGAACTCCGGGCTTCATTCCCGTTCCCGGTAACAGGTTTTGATTCGGATAATGGCAGTAAATTCATTAACCACGACGTCGTTAAATGGGATCTTGCGCAAGATATCGCATTCACTTGGTCCCGGCCATGTAAGAAGAATGATCATGTTGTTCGTAAGCACGCGTTCTATTGGCGTTACGACACCATAGAAGAGCGAGAACTGTTGAATGAACTCTGGCTTTTAGAGTCTCTGCTGTTGAACTTTTTCACGCCCACGAAGAAACCCATCGCATTCACCGAGACTGCCAGCGGTCGCCGTCGGCGAATCCGTGACGAACCAGAAACACCATGGCAACGTGTCAAGCGATCATGCATTGATGTTGACGTTGCGGAGGTAGAGAAACGTATCGCTGGCATCAACCCCGCAGACCTGACCCGCGAGATCACCCAGATTCAGCAGCAACTCACCCACCTCGCAGCCGAGAAAACACGAGCACTCTCCGAGAGCCGAAAACTAGACATGACATCATTAGAGAAATCGATTCGTCGACTACAACCCAGCAATTAACCCGCAAGCCTCACGCGCTCAAAGTAGGTGAGGCACCAGCAACACCTACGCGCTCATAAATACGTGAGGCACCTCGCATGGAAATGGGAAGTGCGTCGGGAGTTAGGTCCTCGTTTCGGTGATCACCTCAGGTTCGTCGTAGTCAGCAACGACCGGAGTTTTGGCCGGTCTGCGGATTATCCAGTAAAAAAATGCAACGAAAATGGCGACACCGGCGATTACTTCAACAAGTTGCAGGGTTCCCGTCTCCGCGAACTCAATGGCGGCGCCACCGATTTGCTGGCTGAGAATGAACACGGCCATGATCAGCACAAACCAGCCGAAGCCTTTGCGGAGCTTGTCGGGGTGGATCTTGCCGACCATTCGGCTTCCGATCAGGGCCCCGACGATCGCTCCGGCGGTAACAATCAAGGTGACACTCCAGTTGATTTGGGTTTCGGGGTTGAGCGAGATGAAACTACCATCACCGAATTGAAGGGCGTATCCGGCGAAACCTGCGAAGGACTTCATGGCGACCACAAGAAGTGACGTTGCAACTGCGATTGGCATAGGGAGCCCGCCCAGTAGCGCCAAGGCTGGCACCACCAGGAAGCCGCCACCAGCTCCGACAAGTCCGGTGA
The DNA here is from genome assembly GCA_002365735.1 of Actinobacteria bacterium UBA3120. Classification (GTDB taxonomy): domain Bacteria; phylum Actinomycetota; class Actinomycetes; order S36-B12; family S36-B12; genus UBA4592. The sequence goes on along the minus strand of DEZY01000155.1, from coordinate 12,917 downwards.
CCAGACCCACCACCAGGCCATCGATAATTATTCGAATAATCGGTAAGCCCTTGTGGCGTCCTTCAGCAATAGATTTACGTCCGCGAATCATCGCCACCGCGGTAACACCCATCATGACGGAGAAGGCCCCCAGCAGGAGTGCCCCGGGAAGGTGGCTGCCTACCTGTCCGCCGATGAACGCGCCGGTCATGCCGGCTCCACCGAAAATAAGTCCGGTGCGCCACTGCACGCGGCCGGCGCGAGCGTGACTGATTAAACCAAATAGGGCAGTGACACCAACAACGAAAAGGCTTGCCGTGATCGCTTCTTTAGCGGTGAAGTCCAGTACGTAGACCAACAAGGGGGTAGTCAGGATTGAGCCACCACCACCCAGGAGGCCCACCGCAGCTCCGACAAAGATTGACAAAAATGCTGCTATGACGATCATGCTGCTCCCCTGTTGTGATGAATGAGCGGAGTCCCCAGCGCCCTAATTAGACGGCTTCGCAGGCTTTGAGCCTGTTCGGAGATCTGGCGCTGCCGTGCCACGTAGGTCGCGCGGCCGGTTCTTTCTTCTATTTTTATGGGCAGATAGCCGTATTCACTTAGGTCATAAGGGCTGGCTTGCATATCTAGCGTTCGCGCATCCCGCGCCAGTTCAAAACTGTCGAGGACTAAAGCACCCGGAAGCATCGGCTGAAACCACATACAGTGCTTATAGAGATCCATATTTGCGTGCAGACAGCCCGGCTGTTCGATTTCTTTTTGATTCTCGCGGGTGGGAATAATGTTCAGTTGATTCACGTTCTGTGGTGCGGCCCCCTCGGTAAAGAATCTGAATGCATCAATATGGGTGCAACGTAGCCCAACTTCGTCAACGAGTGAATTAACCTGGCGTTGGCTCACCCGTAGTGGGTCCGCATGCCGTGTCTGCTGTTGATCAACCTGATACACCATGGCCCACTCATGCAGCCCAAAACAGTTGAATATTTCTTCACGTGATTGCGTCCTGGTCAAAAGTTCAAGGGTGGACTCAATTCTATTCCGGTGCTTGTCACGATATGCCGTGTCTAGTTCAGATTGACCATCAGTGGAAACATAATTCGGGAAATCAAATTCGTGATCGGCATCCACTTCCAAAGTAACCCCAGTCCCGGGAAACCATGTCTCCAACTTCGTTGGCGTGTAGGGGTAGTACTCGAACATGAAGTCAGCAACGGGCTCTCGAGTACCCATTTTCCTGCGCGCACGCCTACTGCTTGTCAGAGCACGCGCGCGGGCTTTATGTGCAGCTTGATCTTCGCGCCACTGTGGGATTGAGAGCACGGAGTTCATGAAAAGACATTTTGCCAGTACCCTGTACGAGTGGTTGATCCCGGTGCACTACATCTGACAATTGCTGCATTTTTTGCACCTTTGGAAAATCAGGCCTTTATTTCAACAGTAGAAATTTCCGGGAACAACCAGATTATGATTGGTTTTTCAGTTCGGGCCCCACAAGGCTTGGGCGAGAAAATGGCGCAGGAACTGTCTGAAATACCGGTCACCCTGATCCATTCGGGGCTCACGCTTGACTTGTCTTCACTCACCTCACGCGCCCAAATTCGCGCCGTGGGGTTACGGGTGGGAGAAATTCTGACCGCAGCCGGATCAACTATTGCCAGTCCTGCCGAACCTGTATCAACCGGCCCCGCGAAGTTCGACCAACGCGACCGCGAATTTCTCGACAACGTGCCTCCACATCATGGTGTGTGAGCGAAGAAACGTACTGCGATTAGCGGGAGTTGATCACGAGTGAAATTTGAGTGGAGCTTTCTGCAGCCAGTGCCGCGCTTTGCCATTTCGCAACATTGACCAAAATAACAGTCGAAGTGGGGGACCCAAAACCTGAGGAATCGGGCAGATCCAGGACGGCAGCATTGGTTGCAATAACTGTGGGAACACCCGATTCGCTGGGAACTACCAGGTCAATGTTGTCGCCCACCCGAACCGAACTTGCAATTGCAGCGGACCGAAGTGTTACCGGAACCGCAACGGAGCCCTTGGGCAAGCTCGCAACAATCTCGTCGGGTCCACTCGCCGGAGCCGGTGCGTTCATCGAACCGAAAACGAGCAAAACGGCGAGTGCTGCCGAAGCGGAACCCAGAATGCGGCGATGTCGATTGAGTTGGGTTCGAATTCGAAGGATTACGTTTCCCTGCATGCTACGAATTTAGGCGCGAAAGCCAGCTACGTCCAATTGGTATCCACAGGCTTTACGAGGTGGTGCCGGAACTCGAACTTGACTCAGATTTCTTAGGTGCTGATTTTTCAGCGGCTGGTTTTACTGCAGGTGTGGTCTCTGTTTTTGGTGTTGCGGTGGTGGTAGCTGAGCTTTCGGTTGACCGTGAGTCTGTGCGGTAAAATCCGGACCCTTTAAACATCACACCCACTCCGCTGAACTGCTTGCGCAGTGATTCTTTGCCACAGGCAGGACAAGTGGTCAAGGTCGGGTCCACCATTGATTGAACGATCTCGTGATTGGTATCGCATTCCTTGCACGAATACTCGTAGGTGGGCACGCAATCCTCCAGTTGTCCGATCAGTCGGGAAGTTAGCACTCGCCCATCCTGAGTGCTAATTGTGCCCTAAGCCCGGTTGGTATGGCTAATGCAGGGCACCCGCGCCCTAGAGTTCGCTCATGCGCGAAGCAAGCCGACTGGCAGTAATTGGCGTGGGTGGCGTACTTGGTGCATTGAGCCGGGCCGGGGTTTCCCAATTTTTTGATCAGGATCGCCTTGAGTTGGGGGATCAAAGCGCTAATTTCCCGTGGGCAACGCTGGCGATCAACGTGACGGGTGCGTTTCTGATTGGGATCCTGGCAGTTGCCCTGATCACCGATAACTCGAGTTACCGTAAACCATTTTTGATCACCGGGTTCCTTGGCGGGTTCACAACATTTTCGGCACTCGCGTTGGAAACTGTGGACCTCGTTGATCAAGGATTGTGGGTCACCGCATTGGTGTATCTGATTGTGACAGTCGGCGCCGGATTGCTTGCGGTCAATATTGGTGTCCGAGCCACGCGAAGGGTGGTCAGAACATGAGCACTATTTTGGCGATCTCATTTGGGGCCTTCATCGGCGCCCCACTTCGGGCGCTGGTTGAGCAGTATGTAACCCGCGTGCGCGGCCCACTCACCTCGCTGTTGTTGATCAACTCATTTGGTTCGCTCTTAGCCGGATTCAGTATCGGAGCCTTTTCTGGTGACCTGCGGATTCTTTTAGTGATTGGACTGGCTGGGGCTTTTACGACTTTCTCTGGTTGGGCGCTTGCATTCACTATTTATGCGGATGCGTTGACGCAGGCGGGATTCGCTTATTCGCTCCGATTCGCGCGTCTCGCTGTAGCCGTCATCTTCGCGACCGTTGTCCCCGTTTTGGCCGTTTGGGGTGGCTGGCTCATCAGTCAACATGCTAGTCAGGGGTATTGAACCAACGCACAGATAGTTCGGTAACACTGGCATCAACGGGGATGTCGTGTTCCTCGGTCGGGACCTCCGGGAGAAACTCGGATTCAAAGGTGACGCCAATGAGAAGCGGCGGGCCTTCGAGACCGGCAAGTTCGGCCAACGCGCGATCATAGAAACCTTTGCCCTGGCCGAGTCTGAATCCATTCGGATCAATTGCCTGTGCGGGAATAATGATCGCCGCGCACTCGGGCAAGGCCTGAGCGCTGGAAATCGCGCCATCGGGGTCGGGCTCGAGGGTGCCAAATGAATTGCGCGCCCAAGACACTTCATCGCCGTCTGAGGCCCAGAGCAAATCATCGCCGTTGACTACTGGAACCAGCACCGTGACACCTAACTCCCGCAAGTTCTTTCGCACAGCATTCACACTGGGTTCATAAGGCATGGCCACATAGAGGGCGACAACGCTGTCTGCTGTCACCGGGATAGTTTCCAGAAGGCCGCAAATATGGTGGGAGATCTGCACATCAAGGTCGGTCCTCGCGGCCGATTCACGAGCTACCCGAGCCGCCCGCAACGTGCTGCGCAGGATTGATTTGCGTTCTCCTTGATCCGTATTCACAGTCATATATTCCTCTAGGCCCCCAAACCGGGTGCGGGCAGCGTTATTCATCTGGATATATGTACCCAGATCCACGTGCACACAGATATATACGTGTCGGTGGCGTAGGGTCTCCCCATGGCTTTTGAGGGCGTGCGCAAAGCGGTAATCCCCGCAGCAGGGCTGGGTACCAGGTTTCTTCCCGCAACCAAGGCAACTCCAAAAGAGATGCTGCCCGTTGTAGACAAACCAGCTATTCAGTACGTGGTGGAAGAGGCAGTTGCCGCGGGCCTGGAAGACATTCTCTTCGTTACCGGTAGGAGCAAGCGCCCACTCGAAGACCACTTTGATCGTAATTATGAACTTGAGCAGGTACTTGAAGCAAAAGGTGACGTGGAACGCTTGCGCTCAGTTCGTGAGTCGAGCGACCTCGCACGGATTCACTATGTCCGCCAAGGTGACCCGCTGGGCCTTGGCCATGCCGTTCTCGTGGCACGCCATCACGTGGGAGATGAACCTTTTGCTGTTCTGCTCGGAGATGACCTGATCGATGCGCGCGATCCGATCTTGGATCGCATGATTGAGATAAGAAATGAGTGGGGGGGTTCTGTGCTGTGTCTGATGCAGGTGCCTCGGGAAACGATTTCCCTCTACGGCTGCGTGTCCATCCAAGGTGCACCAAGTGAGGGGGTGGTCGTTGTCGGTGATCTCGTTGAGAAGCCCGACGTCTCCAGTGCACCAAGTGAGCTTGCAATCATTGGTCGGTACATCCTTGACCCCGCGGTCTTTGAAGTTCTGCAAGAAACAGCTCCTGGTCGAGGTGGAGAAATTCAATTAACCGATGCTCTGCGAGTGTTGGCGACAATGCCACCGGAACGAGGTGGCGGTGTTCGCGGAGTTGTCTTCGATGGCAGACGCTACGACACTGGGGACAAACTCAGTTACCTTCAGGCAGTTATCACTTTGGCAACTGAACGCCAAGACATCGGTCCTGGACTCAAAGCATGGTTGCGAGATTTCTGTCAAGACGGCACTAGCGGTACTCAGTAACTCCATGACAGTTCCTGGTTTTTGGCCGGTTACGTTAACGGAAGGTCAACTGGTACTTCGACCTCTGCGTTTAAGAGATAGACGCGCTTGGCGTGAAGTTCGCAAACGAAACAAGCAGTGGCTCTCGCAATGGGATGCCACTATGCCGGCCGAGGGTCAAATAGTTGGGCAACGACCGCCGAATTACAACATGATGATGCGAATCATGAAAAAGGAAGCCCGTGAGGGTCGAGCGCTTCCGTTCGCAATTGAGTTTGAGGGAAAGTTTGTCGGACAATTGACCGTTGGTGGGATCTGGGGCGGCTCATCTCGTGGGGCATTTTTCGGCTATTGGATCGATGAAAGCGTGGCTGGCCGGGGACTCATGACAAAAAGTGTTGAGTTGGCCACTGATTACTGCCTTAACACGATGATGTTGCACCGCATTGAAATAAATGTCCGGCCGGAAAATGCTGCGTCATGTGCGGTGGCTTTGAAATCCGGCTTCACCCAGGAGTCGTATCGGCCACGCTATTTACATATCGATGGAGACTGGCGCGATCATATTGGTTTTGTAAGATTTCGCGACACGCCAAAGGTGGATCAGGAGCAATACCAAGGGAAGTAGGCGATTGCCTCTAACGTTACTCCTGTGACCGGCTTGATTTATGTGGTGATCATTGGCCTTTGGGCCGCCGTCCTGATCCCTATTTGGCTTAAACGTCAAGATCAAGTCAGTGAAGTTCGCTCAACAGCGCGATTTAGTTCGGCAATGCGCTCCCTTGGTGACCGGGCAGATTCCCAGCACAGCGATTCGGCCAGAGCTATAGCTCACGAACGTGAATTCGTTTCACCGCGGGACCGAGCTCGGAATCAGTCAGCTAAGCGGCGCTCGGTGGTTCTCGCGGCACTCACCAGTATTACTGCATTGGCGTTGATCGGAACCGTGTTGGGATTGATTCCGGCCGCCGCCGCAATTGCGAGTGGACTACTTCTCGGCGCGTTCCTTGCCGCAACTATGTTCACTGCATCCAAGCGCGGGCAGCGCCCGGCCCAGACTCGAACTCGGTCATACCGTGAATTGCATGAAGTTGACGAAGGCCGCGATACACGCCGGGAACAACGTCCACTCACCCGGGCCGAATTACAAAGAGCCGAACTTGATGAGTTTGCCAACTGGGATCCATGGGATGAAGAAGAACCAGGCTGGGATGCGGTACCTAGCACTCTGCCAAGTTACGTAAGCGCCCCACGAGCAACTGCAGTTCCACGCAATATTGAGCGTACCGGTGATTGGTCGGGTGAAACCATGGTCAATATGGTTCAGCAGGTGCGCGATTCGCAAGGCGGCAATCTTGTTCGCGAGCCAGTAGCCAATGTGAGTGATTCAACAACTGAGATTCCGATCATCCGCGCCAACTCTGCCTATCAAGCTCGCGCGGTCAACGAGTAGTCCCTGCTAACCTGCACTGGTGTAAGGGGCTGTGGCGCAGTTGGTAGCGCGTCTCGTTCGCAATGAGAAGGCCAGGGGTTCGATTCCCCTCAGCTCCACTTCTGGTTTTACTTCGGGTTTTACTTTTGGGCCATTGTGGCTAAATTAATAGTCGAGGGCGGTGCATATGAGCGATCTGAATGATTTAGGCGAGCGAGATAGTTGGCGTTGTTGGCTCTGCGACGCAGCCGTAGACCCAGAAGCTTCAGTGAATTCAGATCTTGGACCAAGTGTTGACAGCTTTGCCGATTCAAAGGCCAAAAAGGGAACGGTGACTACAGCGCGCCTGGCTCATCGCGCCTGCAACACCATGAGGGGCAAGAAAGCCCCGGTCGTTCCTTGGTCCCAAGATCTCTTTGTGGCTGACCCTGCTTTGATCTTCGAATCGGTTCACAGACTATCCATCAAAGGGGGCAGCGAGGCGGTTGCGCGTTGCCCCACCGAAGAAGACGCCGAGCAGGCATCGCAGTGGCTATTGGACCGCGTCAGCCGACTCGCGCCGAGCGTGAAGTTTGTCACGGAAATTACCCCGGGCGGTGGGCAGTATCTCCTCAAACTGAAGACCAACTAGTTTCACGACTTTCACGACTTTCACGACTTTCACGGGTGCATCGCAGGCCCCGTGGATCGTAGTTAGACTTTCGACATGGACAGGTCTGCCAGCGCAGGGATAATGGGTGCCGCCATAGCAATCGGTCGCTCATTTCAACCTAACTTATTGACTCGTGGATCCACCGATCAGGCGATAATCACCGGTGCTTCATCGGCAATCGCATACCAGGCGTACAGCGCTGGTGATGCTTTGTTGACCTCTGTCGCCTCGCGGTTGGGCCGAACTGAGGAACCCAGTGCTAGTCACCGCCTATTTGTTGCTGGTGCCGCGGGAGTTTTGGGTGCCGGTGCTGCTTTCGTTCTTCGTTGGCGCGAGCACGAACCTTCGTCACGCGCACTGGGACGACTTGCTTCGCAGACTTTGACCGCCATGGCGGGGGTTAGCGCTCTCGCAACTTCAGCCTCACGCGATCAACGCGGTGGCCCCGGTGTGCCACATGTGGCGACAGCCATCGTGGTGGGAGCTTGCTCTTGGGCAACAACGCAGCCATGGAAATCCTTACCTGGTTCTGCGACCTACCCGAAAACAGTTGTGAGCACCGAATTTAAGGGCAAGTACTTCTTTGAAGATCAAGTGCGCGAAGTCACGCCGGCCAAAGCTGCCGTTATTGGAACAGGGGTCGCCGCAATCACTCTCGGGCTCTCTTATGTTGAGTCGGCTTTGACAAACTCTTTGTCCAAGGGGGCGACCTACGTGCTTGGGGGTCAACCGCAGGACCATCGATTATTGGGAAGGACCACGAGTCTCGCGATTTTTGGCACTTTCGGGTGGCTTGCGATCGGACAAGCCGACAGATTTCTGGGCAAAAGCGGCGGCGGCATTGATCCCGGATTGGAGAAGGCACCAGAGATCCCAGAAGTCACCGGATCTTTGGCGTCAGGCCTGCCGTGGAATAAGCAAACGCGTGAGGGTGCCCGATGGCTGAGCATGTCCCTGCCCCCCGCGAGCATCAACAGTGTGATGCAAATTAAGAATGCGAAACAACCGATTCGAGTCTACGCCTCACTTGAGGTAGCAAATTCAGACGAAGAGCGCGCACAAGTCTTGCTCCGCGAGATTGATCGCACCAAGGCCCTAGAGCGAAAAGCTTTTGCGATTTTCTCTCCAACAGGCTCGGGATATGTCAACTACGTCGCAACTGAAACGTTCGAGTATCTGATGCAGGGAGACTGCGCTTCGGCTGCGATCCAGTACTCCGTCCTTCCCTCAGCGCTGTCTTTGACAAGAGTTGATGATGGAACCGCGCAAACCCGAATGGTTCTCCAAGGAGTCGTTGAGCGACTACTCGCCATTCCGGCAGCGAAGCGACCCAAGTTCTTCCTTTTCGGTGAAAGCTTAGGTTCCCAAGTGAGTGAGGAAATGTTCCGAGATCTTGGCAGGATGGGATTGCTGGGTACTGAACTCGATGCTGCACTGTGGATTGGCACGCCGGCAGCAACGAAGTGGCGCGATCAGCTGTGGGGAAAGAGTCATTTGGCGGATGAGCCGACGGTGGATGAGTCGGGGATTTATTTACCCCGAACTTTGCGAGACTGGATTGAATTAGCCCCCGAGCAACATGACCGCATCAAATTCCTGTTACTGCAAAATGGAGATGACCCTATTCCTAAATTTGGACTGCAGGTGCTGTGGCGTAGGCCAGATTGGTTGGGCCCGGCGAGTATCCGTCAAGTGGGTGCACCGAAGGGAACGCATTGGGTCCCGATCACGACCTACCTGATGACTTTCCTGGACATGATGAACGCACTGGTTCCCACTCCCGGAACCTTTGCTCAAGGCGGACATGACTACCGGGCCGTCCTGCCAAAGGCGCTTAGGGAAACGTGGCGCTTGGAAGCAAGTGACATCCAAATGGAGCGGGTCAACCAGGCTCTACGCCAGCGTGAACTCGCCTGGGAGCTGTACCGTGATTGGGCTGCCGCCAATGCTAAATCTGCCCAAGATGTGGACAAGGCGCGAGAAAAAGCGCTCAAAGAGGCAACGCGATATGCGGGCTACCCGGTGGATGAAACCACACTCCAGGAGATTGTCAACCTAGGCCTGAATCCAATCTTGGCCTAAAACATGAAAAAATTATTTCTTCTGATCTCAATTGTGCTTCTTGGTCTTTCCGTTAGCCAGGGGGTCGCTCAAGCAGCAGTGATGCGCGAAGCCTCCGGAGTGGGCAACGCGGTTGCAGATTTGGGAACGATTCGAAAGTCTGTGATTGTGGAGTTCACTTTTGTTGGAGCCGGGCCATTCGCGGCTGTTCCCGTATTTGCCAAAGGGAAAAACTCAGTGCCGTGGATCGAAAGTGATGCTCCTGCGTCGGGTAGTTTTTTCGCTGAAAAGAATTCGTTGGCTTTGATCGGGGCCAAGATCACGGCTCCGGATCAGTGGACCCTGCGGGTGCGGCCGATCACTAGCGCTCCGAAAATTACGTCGGGTAAAACCCCGATCGTGGTGAAGCTTTCCAAGCTGACTAAGCGAGATACCGTTCGGACATTCGTGTATCGGGGGAGTGGAGATGTTGTGGTGTTTCCCATTTCTGCAAAAGGGATGAGCGGGTTTCCAGTGGTCAATTCAAGTGGCAGCGTGAAAAAGAAAATCATATTGCCCCGGGGAACTAAATACATTTCAATCTGGGCCAATGGTCCGTGGAAGTTGAAAAAGTAGTGGTTAATACGTCACGAATTGTGCAGGTGGTGCACGTCCACGCTGAAGGTGAGGTGGGCGATGTTGTCGTTGCCGGTGTCGCTCCGATACCAGGAAGCAGCGTGTGGGAGCAGTCTCGATTCATTGCATCGGATGACTCTTTGCGTCAGTTTTTGTTAAACGAACCCCGTGGCGGGGTATTTCGCCACTACAACTTGCTCGTGCCACCGGTGAACCCAACTGCGGACATGGGTTTCATCATTATGGAACCGGCAGATACGCCACCGATGTCTGGTTCGAACACTATTTGTGTAGCAACCGTGCTGTTGGAGACGGGAATCGTGCCTATGCGTGAGCCGGTCACCGACTTAGTGCTGGAGGCCCCGGGCGGATTGGTTCAAGTGCGGGCAGAATGCCTGGACGGCAAAGTGACCTCGGTGACTTTGCAGAACCTCCCCAGTTTCGTTGTGCACGAGCGGGAATTCATCGATGTCAAGGGTTATGGATCCGTTGAGGTGACAACAGCATTTGGTGGAGATAGTTTTGTCATGGCTAGAGCGAGTGATCATGGTTTTGAACTCAAGCCAAGTGAAGCGGCTGAGTTGGCACGATTTGGAATGCTGTTGCGAAGCGCGGCGAATACTCAGCTTAATTTTGACCATCCTTTGTTGCCTGATTGGAAGCACCACTCATTCGCGTACCTCACCGGTGAATTGGAACGCAATGATCTTGGTGAGCTCACATCAACCAATGTCTGTGTGATTAATCCTGGGAAGTTGGATCGTTCACCCACGGGCACAGGCGTGAGTGCATTAATGGCGGTAATGCACGCTCGTGGCGTGATCTCGGTCGGGGAATCGTTTATTGGGCGGAGCATTATTGGTTCGCAGTTCACCGGCCAGATAGTTTCCGAAACTGAAATAGACGGCAGACCGGCGATTATTCCACGCATTAGCGGCCAGGGTTATATCTATGGAACGAGTCAGTTCTACGTTGATCCGAGCGACCCTTGGCCATTGGGATATCGCGTTGCAGACACGTGGCCCAGTGTGACCTAGGTCCCAACTCCAGTGTTATCACTTGGCTGCATTCGAGCGTCAGCTCAATTATTTAGTACGCTTCTGCCTTTACAATTGAAAGCACCTTCCCTTGTCGGCAGATCACTTGGGGCAGTAACTCGACCCGCATTGCTCGATTGCGAACGGACAGTGTAACTTGCGTTTTGCAATTTAAAGAATTTACCAATCCAACAAGGAGAACTGCGTGACCAACGCCCCGCCCGACCAGTCCGACCGCCCCCAGCTTGCCGCACCGGACCCCAATCGTTGGCGGGCACTCGTTGTGATCGCAATGGCGCAATTGATGGTTGTGCTTGACGCCTCGATTGTAAATATTGCCCTGCCCAGCATGCAGGCGGATCTGGGCATCAGCGATGCAAACCGTCAATGGGTCGTGACCGCATACACCTTGGCATTTGGTGGTCTTCTCCTTCTGGGCGGACGGATAGCCGACTTCCAGGGTCGCAAACGTATGTTTATCGTCGGCCTGATCGGATTTGCTGCCGCTTCAGCGCTGGGTGGGCTCTCGGTGAACGCAGGGATGCTATTTGCCGCTCGCGGGCTCCAGGGAGTCTTTGCCGCACTCCTCGCTCCGGCAGCCCTGAGTTTGATTTCAGTTACCTTTACTGATTCAAAGGAACGAGCAAAGGCATTCGGCGTGTATGGCGCACTTTCTGGTGCCGGCGCAGCAATTGGCCTGGTGCTTGGCGGTATTTTGACCGAGTACACATCGTGGCATTGGACATTGTGGGTCAACGTTCCCATTGCGATTCTGGCCGTGTTCCTGGGCTTGGCATACGTTAAAGAGAGTCGGGCAACGGGAGACACGAAGTACGACATCCCTGGGGCGATCACGGCAACGCTTGGTTTAGTCTCCCTAGTTTTTGGAATCACCAAGGCCGAGTCAGACGGTTGGACCGGAACTTCTACATTGACTTTCATCGGTATTGCCCTGGTTCTATTGGCTCTCTTCTTATTTATTGAAAAGCGATCAACGAACCCACTGCTGCCACTTGCGATCATTAAAAACACGAACCGTGGTGGTGCCTACCTTGCCAGTTTCTTCCTTGGTATTGGACTGTTCGCAATGTTTCTCTTCTTGACCTACTTCTTCCAGATCGTCCTTGGCTACACACCTTTGAAGGCTGGCCTACTGTTCCTGCCGTTCTCGGCCGGAATTATCATTAGTGCTGGAATTACCAGCCAGTTATTGCCTCGATTTGGTCCACGCTATGTCACATTTGGCGGCTTTATCTTGGCTACAAGTGGAATGTTGCTTCTCACGCGAATTACTCCGGAGAGCTCATACGTGTCAAATATTCTGCCCGCACTGATCATCATCAGCCTTGGTATGGGGCTGATCTTTGTGCCATTGTCGGCCACGGCACTGTTTGCGGTTGGAAACCATGATGCCGGTGTGGCCTCAGCGGTCCTTAACACCAGCCAGCAGATTGGTGG
>DEZY01000155.1:0-414 GCA_002365735.1 Actinobacteria bacterium UBA3120 | reverse complement strand
GTTGCAAATAACGTGGATCCGTTCAACCCGAATGCGCAGGTGGAAGGTTATGTTGACGCGTTCATGTGGGGTGCTGGGATCTTGGCGGTCGCCGGAATAATCTGGGTAACGCTCGTTCGAATCACCAAAAAAGACATGGCAGTAGGGGATCAAGCAGCCGTAGCCCAGGTGTAGTCACGCTGGGATTCTCCTAATGCCCGAGCGCCTGCTCCTGACCCTGATTGGGTCCGTTCTTGTGGGCCTCGGGCTTGAGATTCCCATTTCACGTGGCGCCCTTGACCCACCTGCCCCTGTGCGTCACCTCACACACTGTGGATCATTTAACGGTGGGCGGGCTCATCCCTTCAGGGGCCATGCTGCTCTGGCATGCAGTGGCATGCAGTGGCATGCAGTGGCCGCGATGGCCGCGATGGC
>DEZY01000128.1 GCA_002365735.1 Actinobacteria bacterium UBA3120 | reverse complement strand
TTGGGTTTTTGGGCTACCCAAGCACGCGGGTTGGATTGGGAAACCGACTTCACTGAAGTTCTGGACTGGTCTAACGCCCCGTTCGCCAAATGGTTTGTCGGCGGCACACTAAATGTCGCGTATAACTGCGTAGATCGTCACGTTCATTCCGGTCACGGCGATCAAGTTGCGATCCGTTTTGAGGGCGAACCCGGCGATCAGCGCAATGTAACGTATCGCGAGCTCCTGGGTGAAGTCAGCAAAGCAGCCAATGCCCTCACCGAGCTTGGTATCACTGCTGGTGATCGCGTCGTGATCTACATGCCCATGATTGTTGAGGCTGTCGTGGCGATGTTGGCCTGCGCTCGCGTTGGTGCGCCACATTCTGTTGTCTTTGCCGGGTTTAGTGCCGAAGCATTACGCAGTCGAATTGACGATGCCTCCGCCAAGCTAGTAATCACCGCCGATGGACAAAATCGCCGCGGAAACGTGATGTCGCTCAAGCCCGCTGTCGATGAAGCAGTCGCCTCTTGTCCATCGGTAAATAATGTTTTGGTTGTTAAGCGTTGCGGCAACGACGTCACTTGGAGTGAAAAAGATGTGTGGTGGCACGAATTTGTGGAGGGCCAATCACCCGAACACACCCCGGAGGCATTCGACTCCGAGCACCCATTATTTATTTTGTACACGTCGGGAACAACCGGAAAACCAAAGGGGATCTTGCACACGACTGGCGGATATCTGACCCAGGTTACCTACACACACCGCAATGTTTTTGATCTAAAGCCTGATACTGATGTGTTTTGGTGCACTGCAGACATCGGTTGGGTAACCGGGCACTCGTACATTGTTTACGGTCCACTTGCTAACCGCACTACCCAAGTTATCTACGAAGGAACACCGGACGCTCCCGCCAAAGATCGCTGGTGGGATATCGTCGAGCGACACGGGGTCACAATTCTTTATACCGCTCCCACTGCAATTCGCACTTTTATGAAATGGGGTGACGAATTTCCTGAATCACATGACTTGTCTTCACTACGCCTATTGGGATCAGTCGGTGAACCTATCAACCCTGAAGCCTGGATGTGGTATCGCAAAGTGATAGGTGGGGACCGTTGTCCCATTATTGATACCTGGTGGCAGACCGAAACCGGCGCCATGATGATTTCGCCGCTCCCCGGTGTCACGGCGACTAAACCAGGCTCGGCCATGCGCGCTCTTCCAGGAATTGGTGTGGCGATTGTCGACGATGCGGGATCCCCCCTGGGTAACGGCTCCGGTGGTTTCCTCGTCCTCACCGAACCTTGGCCGGCAATGCTGCGTGGGATTTGGGGAGATAATCAACGTTTCATTGATACCTACTGGTCAAAATGGCCGCAGTATTACTTCGCAGGCGACGGGGCAAAATTCGATGATGACGGGGCAATCTGGCTACTGGGCCGCGTCGACGACGTCATGAATGTTTCCGGGCACCGGATTTCCACCACAGAGGTCGAATCCGCTCTCGTCTCTCACCCCAGTGTCGCTGAAGCTGCAGTAGTTGGTGCTGCTGATGAAACAACCGGCCAAGCAATTGTTGCGTTTGTAATCCTGCGCGGAGGCATGGAAGGTGCTGATGGAACCAGTCTGGTTGCCGAACTTCGCAATCACGTTGCTAACGAGATTGGTCCGATCGCGAAACCACGACAGATTATGATCGTCCCTGAACTTCCCAAGACTCGGTCAGGTAAGATCCTTCGCCGTCTACTACAAGATGTTGCCGAGCATCGCAGTGTCGGCGATTCGACCACCCTCGCCGACCCGGCAGTGATGAATCTGATTTCGGCCGGGCTCGAATCCTCAAGCGCAGACGACTAACTACTCGAATATCGCGACGAGCGGTTAATTAGTAGACTCAGGTTATGGCCAATAACGATATTTTGTCGCGCCCAAGTCTGGGCGAGCGCGGATGGCTACTGAGTCAGTTACGTGACGAAACCATTGGTGGTGCGGTCCTACTTTTTGCAGCAATCTGTGCGCTGGTCTGGGCAAACTCCCCTTGGGGAGATAGTTATTTTGACCTAGTTCACTACAAAATCGGGCCTGCTGAACTTGGTCTGAATCTTTCACTCGGGGTCTGGGCCGCCGATGCACTCCTGGCAATTTTCTTTTTCGTTGTTGGTCTCGAACTTAAGCACGAACTGGTGCTCGGCTCCCTGTCAAAACCGGCCCAAGCAATAGTTCCTGCAGCAGCAGCCTTGGGCGGCATGCTCGTCCCCGCTCTTTTTTATGTTGCAGTTAACGCCACCCTGGCTGACGGATCGCTCCAGGGTTGGGGAATTCCAATGGCGACGGACATTGCCTTTGCATTGGCGGTACTGGCAATATTTGGGCGAAAACTTCCCGTTGCACTTCGCGCCTTTCTACTCACACTCGCTGTCGTTGATGATCTTGGCGCGATTAGTGTTATCGCGATTTTCTACTCCGATAAGTTTGCAATGCTGTGGTTTGCTGGATTCCTGGCCACGATGCTGGCTTATTGGCTACTGCAGAAATATCGCATTTCTTCACCCATTCTTTTCATCCCACTCGTTCTGATCGGCTGGTATTTCTGTTACAAGAGTGGCGTTCACGCGACTGTCGCTGGTGTTGCCTTTGGATTCCTCACTCGCGTTCGCACTGACCCGGGTGAGACTGAAGCGCCAGCTGACAAATTGATTCACACAATCCACCCGATCAGTGCCGGGCTTGCCGTTCCCATTTTCGCCTTGTTCGCTGCTGGTGTTGATTTACGAGCTACCGGGGTAATTGAACCCCTTCAATCACCCATCGCGATTGGAATCATGGTCGGGCTCGTGTTAGGAAAACCCATCGGAATTGTTGGCATGGCCTGGTTCATGGCCCGATTCACCAGGGCAAGTTTGAGCCCGGGTATTGCCTGGCGCGATGTGATGGCGGTGGGCGTGTTGGCTGGTGTTGGCTTCACGGTCGCACTACTCATCAGCGAATTGGGGTACCCGGACAACGCGTTCAACCTGGAAAGCGCCAAAATCTCTGTCCTGGTTGCTTCCGTTGTTGCCGCGGCAATCGCCGCGGTCATCCTACTTTCACGTGGTCGACATTACGCACGTATGGCTGAAATCGAAGAGGCTGATCTCAATCACGACGACATCCCTGATGTGTATCAGCAGGGGGACGCCGAATCCAACCCTGAACCGCGATAACCTCTCCGGTAGGGAAGGATTTCTATGCAGCCACAACAGAGCTTGAAGCAATTGGTCACACACACAGTCAGCGACGGCAAACGTCTCCTGCGGGCGCAGGTGAACCTGACCACAACCGAGCTCAGCCAGACCACAAAAACAATCGGGAAGATTTCACTACTTGCCCTGATTGCCGTGTCCCTGATCAGCATGGGCGCAATCTTTGTCCTGATCGCAATTGCCTACGCCTTGGTGGCATTAGGCCTCCCCACGTGGGCCGGCTTCCTGATCGTGGCGGTAACTCTGCTCCTCGTTGCCGCGATCCTTGGCGTGCTGATTAAGAGCAAGGGCAAAGAGGTTAAGGGCCCAACTCTGGCCAGCAAAGAGTGGAAGAAGACTTCTGAATCACTCGCCTCTCTCGGCGAATAACACACAGACCTAAGTGATCACCCCTGATGCAGCAATTGCCGCTACCGGACCTTGGATCCACCGAAATGTGTCGGCCAACGGCGCCCGCTTTCACGTTGTCGAAATGGGTTCCGGGCCTGCTGTTCTGCTCCTGCACGGCTTCCCCAGTTTCTGGTGGACCTGGCGTGAATTGATCGCGCCCCTAGCCCACGCCGGCTACCGGGTCATTGCCATGGACCTTCGGGGTTACGGCGGATCCGACCACCCTCCGCAGGGCTACGACCCGACCACATTGGCTCGCGACTGCGTCAGCGTCATTCGCTCACTAGGTGAAGTCCGAGCTACCGTCATTGGTCACGGTATCGGCTCAGTCGTTGCTTGGACCATGGCCGCACACACACCCGACGCGGTCACTTCGGTTGTCAGCGTCGCCGGTGCACATCCTCGAGTGCTACGGCATTCACTTCTTCGCAACAATGCCCAACGTTCTGGTTTGTCCTATCTCGCGCGTCTTCAATTGCCATTCATTCCTGAGCGGTACTACACCAAGAACAGCGGAAGCAATATCGGCCAATTCTTTGAAAAGTACTCTTATGATCCCTCGTGGCTCAGCCCGGACGTGCGAGCTAGTTTTCAAGCTGCCTACCAAAACTGGCCAACCGCACACACTGCAATTGAGTTTCACCGCTGGGCGATTCGATCCCTGTACCGCACCGACGGTAGAAGGTTTCAAGATTCAATCGAAACACCCATCAATATTCCAGTACTTGATATTTTTGGCGAGCACGATCCCATGGTCTTCAGTGATCTGATTGGCAACGAGTCAATGGTGAGCGGCCCCTACACTCGAGAAATTATGCCTACCGGCCACTTCCCCCATGAGGAAAACCCCCGCGCATTTGCCGAATTGTTGCTTCCCTGGCTGAATCAATATTCAGTCAAATTGGCAATCTAGTCGACATGGGGGCGCGCGACCGACTTGGCAGACCGCTTCGCGGGGAAGCCATATCTGAGCATTCATTTCCACAGGTACCCGAACGCACCTTTCTCTCCGGGGAGCAAGCTTGGAAAGAAATCACCGACTATCTCACTCAAGGGCTGCCATTCCACGCCCATGAGGTCGCCGAGCAGCGTTGGCGGTGTGCGCCACCGAATGAGAAGGATTTTTGGCGGGCATGTGCTCAAATGGGTGCGGCACACACCCACCACGCCCGCGGTAACGAAATCGGAGCCCAACGCTTATCTTCACGGGCGCAGGAAACTTTGGATGCTGCAACTTTTCGGATGCCAAGCATTGATCCTGTTGCGCTGAAAACCTTCTTTTCCACGATAATTGAAAGGTGAGCAGTTCTGATATCCCGCAACGAATAATCGTCGTAACTTTTGATCAACTTTCTCGGTCGCACGGCGCCCTGGCAACAGCAGTCCCTGGGCATGATCAGATTGTTTTTATTGAAAGCTACGACATGCTCACCGCTAGAACCTGGCATGCGCAGAGATTGTTTTTTCTTCTCTCCTGCTCCGAGCATCTTAAGAATGAGCTTGCTGCGGGTGGCTTCCAGGTCACAACTATTCACGCCTCTAATCTGAGAGCTGGCCTTAAGGAACTTCGCGTTAAGCACCCTGCTCTTCCGATTGTGAGTACTTCCCCAAGCTCACGACGTCTGCGTCAAATTTTCAGCTCCTTTGGGGTACAGCTGTTACCAAATAATAATTTTCTGACAACTCCAGAACAATTTACCTCCTGGGCTAGCGGCTACAAGTCGTTAACCATGGAGTATTTCTACCGGTTTCAGCGCAAAAGACTAAATATTTTGATGGACCAGGATCAGCCAGTTGGTGGGCAATGGAACCTCGACCACGACAATCGACTACCACCTCCACGTCCCAAGAAGGGCCAAGCTCCCCACTTGTGGCCAGAACCACTCCGATTCGAGTCCGATCTGATTGACCAGAAGGTCCTCAACCGTCTTGATGAATTCCACACGTGGGGCGAACTCCCGAACGGCACATGGGCAACAACTCGTACAGGCGCACTCGCTCAACTCGCACACTTCACCGAGAATTCCCTCGCTGATTTTGGGCCGTACGAGGATGCAATGCCTACGGATACGTGGACGGTAAACCATTCACTCTTAAGTCCCTATCTCAATGTTGGACTCCTTCATCCAGGTGAAGTAGTCCAAGCTGCCATCGATAAATATGAACAGGGCGGTATCCCGCTTTCGTCTATCGAAGGTTTCGTGCGTCAGGTAATTGGTTGGCGCGAGTACATAAATGGAATTTACTGGCATTTCCCAGACTCCTACCGGGAAGAGAACGCTCTGGATACACACGGGAAACTGCTACCGCTTTTTATGGATCCGCAAGCCACGCAAATGAATTGCGTCAGTTCGGTAATCACAGACGTCCAAGAACGAGCCTGGGTTCATCACATCCCGCGACTTATGCTGCTGAGCAATCTCGCACAACTCGTTGGAATGAAACCACAGGAGCTTCTTGAATGGATGCGCACCCATTTTATTGATGCAGCCGACTGGGTCATGGTCCCAAATGTGATCGGTATGGGGATGCACGCGGACGGTGGCGCCATGATGACTAAGCCATACATCGCTGGGGGTGCATATATTTCTCGTATGAGTAACTACTGCGGCAGTTGCGCATTTGATCCGAAGAAACGTACTGGGGAGGATGCCTGCCCATTCACCACTTTGTATTGGGACTATTTAGACCGCAATCGTGATTACTTCGCTGGCAATCACCGAATGTCTCGCCCTGTCGCGGCCACGGCGCAACGCGAAGATCTCGAGCAGATTCGTGATCGCGCATCACAAGTACTCGCCGGACTGTACGCCGGTGAAATTTAGTTGAGAGTGAGCGTGACCGGCGCTAGGCGGAAGGCAATATCAGGGAGGGCGCACATGTGAACCTCCCTGGTGGTCAGCTTCCCCGACACGGTCCGCTATAACAGCGAGTTACTCAGGCCTGTACTGGTCTATCGCATCTACGAGTTAAGAAATCTGCGCAGTGTGTAACACCACGAAAGGTTCGGCCAGATGCCCGTTCGAATTGCTGGCCAGGGTGACAGACGTACACACATTCACACGGTGTGCCTCGGTATTCGTGTCATTTTTGGTCAATATTTAGATTTCCCTGTCCCAAATCACTAATCTTCATGATATGCGCAGGGGCAACAAGTGGCTCACAACGATTACTGCAGCATGTCTGGCCTTGGGATGCGCTTCAGGTGTTGCCTGGGCAGGAGACAAACCTCACGGCACACTAAAGCAGAGAATAGAGCTCGGCTTATCGGGGGTGAGCCCCCATGCAGACCTTCAGAGCAATGGCACAACTCGACTGTATTACCCAAGTTTCTCGCTTAATGGAACGGCGATCGCACAATGCACTGTGAAGGGAGCGTGCGAGATGGTTGGCTCACTCCAAGGGATCAGCGATCTCACGGACGTTGTCACGGCCGATGGCAGCCGACGGGCCTACTACATTGTGATGGACCCGAACAGTAAGCGTAAGGAAATCTATACAGCCCCAATGACAGCCGACGGGCTTGCTTTGGGCGAGGGCATTTCTCTCGGTATCAATGATGGCGGTGCAATGGCTTGGGGAGTACCCGATGCGGTGGTTATTCCTGACGGACGGGTGCGCATTTATTGGGTGGAACCCGATCCGCAGGGGCGAAGGGCCAGCGAAGTGATTGTCAGCGCGACATCGACGGACACATCGGGGACCTCGTTCGTGCGAGATAGAGGCTATCGGACCACTAGAGGCATCGTCGACTTCGAAGTATTGAACGCAAAAACCGGAGCCTGGCTTGCGATCGCAGCTACGACACCAGAAGACCCCAAAAATCCGCAGCGCCTTTTGCTCGCTTCTTCTAAGGACGGGCTAAAGTGGAAAATCAATCGGAAATCACTGACTCCATCATCAATGAGTTACTTAGATCCCACGGGTATTCGCATTGGGCCAAGGAGATACCGAATTTACTACGCCAAAGCACCCAACGCGCTGGGTGAGCGCGCCTATGCTCTTGAGCAAGCGGTTCTCACGATCAAGAAAAAACACCGGAAGTGATTTCGAAGGAAAGCAGAAAATACTGCTCTCCACCGAATTTTTAAATCGGACACGCAGCCCGGAGTTTTAATAGCGTACGCAACCACAGCGAAGGTAAATTGCAGCGCATGTGTTGGCTCGATCCGCAAGCGCGAATGGGATTCGCGTTCATGCCGTTTAGGAATCATTCATGGCGAGACTTGGCCACTCTAGGTGTATTCCCTCACACCCTCCAATCGTAGTCGCCCATAAATTTGCGGCCTATCGAACTGGTTGCAACGATCGGATGAACGTACGAAGCTGTATTCGCGTGAGCCCATCGGACATGATGTGCATAGTTGTCGCTGATTTGTTACCCACGGCTGGCAACCGAATAGTCGTATAATAGGCGATGTCCCCAGATGCACACTGATCAATGGGCGGATCATTGGCGCCAGCAGGTGTCGATGAACAGCCGTTGTAGTACATCGTGAATTTCTTGCCCTTCGCTGTGAATGGCCACGATCCGGGAGTTCCTGCGTAGCCAAAATCCGGGAAGCAATCTTGGTTCGAAGCCTGGTAGGTATTTGCCCCACCACCCGAACCTGAGTAATCAAAACCTACGTTCCACTTACCCGCACAGAGCATCTCTAATTGGGCATTGGTCGGTGGGGTTCCAGGATTTATGCCCAGTTTGTTAGCCACTTTAGTTGACACCGCGTACAACGTGTTGGGAGTTACTTTGGCAGCTCCCTTCCAGAAATCCTTAGCTGAGGCATAATCAGTACCGAAGGCAGGAACAGAAAATCCAACCAGAAGGCTTAAAGTAGCCGCTGACGCACTAACCAAGCGCGGGAAATTCCTCATAGTTTATCCCCCCGCATCGTTGGCAGGTAAAAATCTGTTTAACCGCTACGACTGTACAACATCAATCACCCATTCGGGGCAAAATGCCTATCTACCGTGATCTCTCCGAACAATTCACGCAACTGCCACTCACCAATTCTTATTGGAACCGTTCAAAGTGTGGTAGCTGATCACTTTTTGTGCA
>DEZY01000043.1:30833-31846 GCA_002365735.1 Actinobacteria bacterium UBA3120 | reverse complement strand
GGTGGTCCGGGTGCGCTGAATAAATCCGGTTCCAATTGCGCTCGGGGGATTGAATCAGAACCCGCTGCGGCTTGACCTGGCGGATTACGCGGCTAATGTCGCGGCGCAAATCCTGGCTTACCTGCAGGTCACCGTCTTTGTAACCCAGGAAATGAATGTCGGTAACGCCGAGTGCCGCACCGGCGGCACGTTGCTCAGCCTGACGGATCTTGGGAATCTCACTGCGGAGGACGGTGGGGTCGGCTCCACCGGCGTCCCCGTCGGTGCAAATGCAATAGCTGACCTGTATTCCTGCCTCCGTCCACTTGCGAACGGTGCCTCCCGCGCCAAAGTCGACGTCGTCGGGGTGGGCGGTGACTACAAGAACGCGCTCTATCTCCATCAGAATCCCTCTATGAATCGCTCAAAAACGAATTAATTATGAATTACATGGTTGTTCTTACTCGTGTGCATTAGCCACATGCGTCACTTTCGTGTCAGAGTAGGCACGTGCTTCCCCACATTACAGGGCATTCTGCCCTGTCACGCCTTCATGCGCTCATGCGCGGTAGCGGCATCTTTATATTTGTCGGCGCCCTAATTTTACAAGCCAGCCCGGCAACCGCTGATGGCAGCGGCTGGCAATCCACTAATTGGACCGGTGTGATTGCCGGTGCTCCTGAGCCTGGGATTGGTCTACCCGCCGCCCCAACACCGGCCGGGCCCCCCGTCGCGCTTCCGGCTGAATACGACGTGCCCGCCGAATACGAGGGACAATCCAGCTGTGATCCCCTCCCAAAACCGGGAACCCAACGATTAGCAGACTTGATTAAGGCGACCTACGGCCAAGACGAAGTCGTGTGGATTCCACGCGATTGTGGAGTCGGCGGTCAAAGTGAACACAAAGAAGGTCGAGCCCTGGACTGGATGCGCAGCGTTCGTGATCTCGAGGGCCGCGCCGAAGCCGAAGCCTTTTTGAATTGGCTGCTCGGGCCAGATCAATTTGGAGTTGCATACGGCAACGCAATCCGACT
>DEZY01000043.1:23216-30699 GCA_002365735.1 Actinobacteria bacterium UBA3120 | reverse complement strand
AGGTTGGACCGAACTTAAAGGTTGTTTCTCCAAACCAGACAAAGGATCTGATAACACCTGTCACCGTAACCATATTCACATCTCACTCACATGGGATGGAGCCTCCGGTCGGTCGTCATTTTGGGACGGCACCGCGCTCACGGCGCCCTACTGTGCACGCAATCGGTCCTCTGCTGGTGGCGCTCCCGCTACCCGCGTGGGTGGGGTTGTTGCTGTTGACCAAGTTCGGGTTGTGGGCACGCGTTCGGGGATCGGGGTAAAAGAGCGCTGTCGCCTACAACAGGACCGATGGAATGGCGACAGCCATAGAATCTTTGCCAAAGTGACGGGGGTCGGCGGGGTACCAGCAGAGGGGGTTGCTGCAGTACTCGTGCGCGTGAGCGCATTAGGAACTAACGCTGCCACCACGTTACGAGCTTGGTCACCGGGAGCGAGTTCCAGCGTTCCCGTTGTGAAAGCGCCGATGAATGCTGATGCGTCCGCAGATGCAATTATCCCGGTCGCATCCGATGGAACCATCGCGATTGCAACGGCTGCCGGCGCAACGGATGTCACTGTTGACGTCTTGGGGTATTACCCCAATGGGCCGGAAGTTGAAAACAGGTCCGAGGTGGTCAGCGAAACGTTGATCATGCCCATGACCGAGCTCGGGTCAAGCCCTGCTCCGGTGCCGGTGGCTCCGGTAGTTCCTGAAGCTCCTGCCGTGCCGGCCCCTGGCGCCCCACCAGAAGGGGAAGACTTTGTAGGAATCGGCGCAGAAGTTGGTTATGAGTCAATGAGCCAAGGTGCAATTCAACCGGGTGAAATTCGCACCGTGGCCCTTAACGGACTTCCGGCGCAAGCAACAAGCGCACTTGTCACCGTTACCACGAGTGACTCCACCAAGAAGGGCAAACTGCGCATCGGCCAAATTGGTGAAAAGGTTAACGCTGCCACGGTCAAGGTTCGCAAGGCAAAAACTCGTACCGCAATTTTGGTTGTCCCGGTCGTGGGAGGAACGGTGCAAATATCGGCGTCGAAGAAACCTGCAGTACAAGTAAAAGTTGAGGTGCTCGGGTACCGCACGAGTGCACTACCGTTGAAAGCTCGCGGCATGTCGGCGCGCAAACTTATCAAAACGAAATTTGATGGCACCCAGGTGAAACTGTCTAAGGTGACTGGAATTGGTGACGTACCCAAAAAGAAGAAAAAAGTCCTCGCCGTGATTCTGCGGGTCACGACCAAAGGCAAAGGTGCAGACGGTCGCTTTGCGGCCTACGCCGTGGGTGGGGTCGATCGAGGTTCTCGATCAGCCACGGTTACCGCTAAGGGTAAAACTACTTCGATTGTTGTTGCTGAGGTGGGGGATGAGGGGCTAGTCGCGCTTGCATCAAATGTTCCGACAAAAGTTCGGGTGAAAGTAGTCGGCTATATCAGGCGTTGATATTCGCCATTGATCTTATTGTCGGGGGCTGGGCCTAGACTGACTTAGTGTCTGATTCGAGCCAATCCCAATTTATCGTGCTCTACGGGGATCAATTACTCGAGGATCTCAATCCCGCTCAGCGCACGGCCGTTGAGCATCGAGGTAGCCCGCTACTGATAGTTGCCGGCGCCGGATCGGGTAAAACTCGAGTACTGACCCGCCGGATCGCACACTTACTGGCAGTCGGTGATGCAACACCTGGGCAGATTCTCGCCATCACCTTCACCAATAAGGCCGCCGCGGAAATGAAAGAGCGGGTCGCTGACATTGTCGGCCCGGCCGGTCGCACCATGTGGGTCTCCACATTCCACAGTGCCTGCGTTCGGATCTTGCGCGCCGAGTCCCATCGTTTAGGAGTCAAAAGTAACTTCACCATCTATGACACCCAGGACTCGCTGCGACTCATTACATTAATCTTGCGCGATTTCACTATTGACGCGAAGAATACCAAGCCCCGCATGCTACTTTCTCGAATCTCATCGGCAAAAAATGAGTTGATTGACCACGAAACTTTCTTGTCTAATACGCAGTTGTCTTCAGATAAAGACGCAGCTGTTGAATCCGTAATCGCTCAGGTGTACCGCGAATACCAAAATCGACTGACCCTTGCCAACGCTTTTGATTTCGACGACCTGATTGGTTCAACGGTTGCGCTATTGCAACTCTTTCCTGAAGTCGCCAACATGTATCGACGCCGATTCCGTCACATCATGGTAGATGAATATCAAGACACCAACCACGCTCAATACATGTTAATCAAGGAATTGGTCGGAACGGTTGCTGCATCTCCCGATTCACCACCCCCGGGTGAACTGTGTGTCGTGGGTGACGCCGATCAGTCCATTTATGCGTTTCGTGGGGCGACTATTCGTAACATTGAAGAGTTCGAGCGGGATTATCCAAATGCCAGCACCATTCTCCTGGAGCAGAACTACCGTTCAACGCAAACGATTTTGTCAGCGGCCAATGCCGTGATTGCGAAGAACACATCACGGCGGGCAAAGAACCTTTGGACCGATTCTGGCGATGGGGATCTCATCAAGGTATATGTCGGCGACGACGAACATGATGAAGCTTCATTTATTGCCCGCGAGATAGACCGCATGTCAGACGAGGGAATTTCTCGTCCAGGAGACACAGCGGTGTTCTACCGAACCAATGCCCAGTCGCGGGCAGTGGAAGAAGTATTTATTCGAACCGGGATGCCGTACAAAGTTGTGGGTGGGGTTCGCTTCTATGAACGCAAGGAAGTCCGAGATATTTTGGCTTATCTGCGCACAATCGTGAATCCGGCGGATGAAGTGTCACTACGCCGAATTCTTAACACCCCAAAGCGCGGGATCGGCGACCGGGCTGAAGCGATGATCGGTGCCTACGCCGAACGCGAGCGCATCACCTTCTTTGACAGCCTGCGGCGGGCAGCCGACGTACCGGGGCTGGCGACCCGTTCAATGAGCGCCATCGCAGGGTTCGTTGATTTGATGAACGGGCTACAAACCCTTTTCGAATCAGGCACAGAACCCGCCGTCGTAATTCAGGCGGCGATTGAGCAGAGTGGGTACCTTTCCGAACTGCGGGCATCAACAGATCTACAAGATGAGGGTCGGATTGAAAACCTGGCCGAATTAGAATCTGTTGCGACAGCTTTCTTGGTTGATAACCCAGAGGGGACGCTCGTTGAGTTCCTGGAAAATGTGGCCCTCGTTGCTGATGCTGATTCAATCCCTGACGGTGAAGACCATGGTGGGGTAGTAACCCTGATGACCCTGCATACCGCAAAAGGCCTCGAATTCCCCACAGTGTTTCTCACCGGAATGGAAGAGGGAATTTTCCCACACTCTCGATCTCTAGGTGAGGCGCGCGAATTGGAAGAAGAAAGACGGCTCGCTTATGTGGGTATTACCCGCGCCCGGCAGCGCCTCTATCTGAGCCGGTCGTTGACCAGGTCTTCCTGGGGGAGCCCGGCGGCTAACCCACAAAGCCGCTTCCTCGATGAAATCCCCGAGCACAACCTCACCTGGGAACGCGAAGCGCCACCCATGTTTGCCCCCAGTTCCAATTTTGGCTCGTCCACTTGGTCGGGGCCAGATTCACCATTGCGAGGCGGCAGCAAGAGTGTGAGCGCCAACGCCATCTCACTCAATGCTGGTGATCGGGTCACCCATGAAAAATTCGGCATGGGAACAGTCATTGAGAGCGGTGGCAGCGGTGATCGCGCTGATGCAACTATTGATTTTGGTGCATCAGGGGTTAAGCGCCTGCTCTTGCGTTACGCCCCCGTTGAGAAGCTCTAATCCTGGAACTATTTTTCCTTTGCTGCCGCGATTACTGCCGCGGCAACTGCAGGTGCCACGCTATTGTCAAAGACGCTCGGCACGATATACACGGAAGAAAGGGCCTTTTCGTTGACACATTCAGCGATCGCCAGTGCCGAAGCCATCAGAACCTCTTGTGTAATGTGAACTGTACCGCTGTCGAGGAGCCCTCGGAAAATTCCCGGGAAGGCAAGGACGTTGTTGATCTGATTGGGGTAGTCACTGCGCCCCGTTGCTACCACTTTGGCGAATTTGGCCGCCTCAATTGGATTGATTTCTGGGTCCGGGTTCGCCAGAGCGAAAACAATCGGATCCTTGGCCATTTTTTCAACATCTGAGGCTGTGATCAGGTTCGGTTGGGAGACGCCGACAAAGACGTCTGCGCCCACAAGGGCTTCAGGTAATGACCCACTGAATTTCTCCAAGTTGGTACGGGTGGCTAATTCAGTACGATCAGGGTCCAGATCAGTTCTGTTGGTAGAAATTGCGCCTTTGGAGTCAAAGAGCATGATGTTTTGGACGCCAGCATGCAGGAGAAGCTGCGCGACTGCGGCGCCCGCAGCTCCCGCTCCCGACATGACAATGCACAGGGACGAAAGCTCCTTATTAACCAGCTTGGACGCGTTTATAAGTGCGGCAAGCACTACAACCGCAGTACCGTGTTGGTCATCATGGAAAACAGGAATATTGAGTCGCTCGCGCAACCGTCGCTCAACTTCAAAGCAACGCGGTGCCGAAATGTCTTCAAGGTTAATTCCGCCAAAGCCGGGGGCAATAATTTCAACGGTGCGAACGATTTCGTCCACGTCTTGGGTGTCGAGGCAGATGGGCCACGCATCGACATTGGCAAATTTTTTGAACAGCGCCGCCTTGCCTTCCATGACCGGCATCGCTGCCTCAGGACCAATGTTTCCTAAGCCAAGTACCGCCGAACCGTCGGTGACAACGGCCACCGTGTTGCGCTTAATCGTGAGGTTTCTGGCATCTGCCGGATTGTTGGCAATCGCGGTGCACACTCGGGCAACTCCGGGGGTGTAGGCGCGAGCGAGATCGGTGCGGTTACGCATCGGAACTTTGATACCAACTTCGATTTTGCCGCCAAGGTGGACAAGGAACACGGAGTCACTGATCTGGTCCACTTTGCACCCACTAAGTGCGTTGAGCGTGTCCCGGAGCGACTCGGCGTGGTCGGGGTCATGTGCGAGGGCGCTGAGATCCACCACGGTCGTTTCAGTTCCCGGGTCTGAAACATCAAGCCCGGTGATGACCGCACCGGCTTCGGTGACAGCGGCAACTATCTGACCAGATGCGTGCAGTTCTGGCGTTACGTGCATTCGGATAGTAATCGAGTAGCCGGGTGCTTGGGTCATGTGCGCAATCCTAGGCCGTGAGTTATGAGTGGAATTGAGTGCCACAAATCTGGTTTACCCTGTGCGGTAGCATTTGGTACATGAGTGCAGTTTCTCGCCCCGTGAGAGTGGTGATCGCTAAGCCCGGGTTAGATGGGCATGATCGTGGGGCAAAGGTAATTGCACGGGCACTGCGCGATGCTGGCTGTGAAGTGATTTACACCGGCCTGCACCAGACCCCGGCAGCCATTGCCGCCACGGCGGTTCAAGAAGATGCCGACGTAATCGGGATTTCGATTCTCTCCGGAGCACATCTCACACTTTTCCCTGAGCTCATGGCTGAATTAGCCGCAGCAGGAGCCTCTGACATCGTCGTATTCGGTGGCGGGATTGTCCCCGCTGCCGATATCCCGATTCTTAAATCAGCGGGAGTAGCGGAAATCTTTACCCCCGGGACAACTTCGCAAAGCGTCGTCGACTGGGTTAACGAGCACGTAGCGCTCAACCGGTAATCCCCAATGCGTGCAAGATCACATGTATCTGGTGCTGGTCGCTGTCCGGAAGTCAATAGGCTTGGTCTGCACCACGGTCGTTAATACAATCACGTTGATTTAGGGAGCCACAGTGGATCTGTACGAATACCAAGCCAAGCAGCTTTTTGGAAAGCATGGGCTTCCCGTTACCGCGGGTGATGTCTGTAGCAACATTGACGCTGCCGTGGCAATGTCGGAGTTAATTGGTGGTCCGGTGGTTGTTAAGGCCCAAGTGAAAACCGGTGGTCGCGGAAAGGCCGGGGGAGTCAAACTGGCCAAAGACCCGGCTGAAACACGCGAAGTGGCAACCGCCATCTTGGGTATGGACATTAAAGGTCACACGGTCCACAAGGTCCTTGTTGCCCACGCAGCCGATATCGCGGAGGAGTATTACGTATCTTTCCTCCTTGACCGGGCCAATCGAGCATTCCTTGCCATGGCCAGTGTCGAGGGTGGAGTTGAAATCGAAGAAGTAGCAGTTAACAACCCTGACGCACTTGCAAAAATTAGGGTCGATGCCCTTGTGGGTGTCACTCCAGAAATAGCGCGGGAGATCGCGGCTGCAGCAAAATTCGATGAAGCAATCCAGGCACAGGTCGCAGACATTTTAGTCAAACTCTGGGAAGTCATGGTTGCCGAAGATGCAACCTTGGTCGAAGTGAACCCACTAGTGCTGACACCGACCGGTGAGGTGCTTGCGCTCGACGGCAAAGTCACTATTGATGACAACGCCGGGTATCGCCAGCCAGAGCAGGCGGGCTTTGATGACTCGGCCGCCGACGACATCGAGACTCGGGCCAAAGCCATGGGCTTGAACTACGTGAAGCTGCAGGGCGACGTTGGCATTATTGGTAATGGCGCAGGCCTGGTCATGAGCACGCTTGATGTTGTCGCCTACGCCGGTGAAGAGTTCGGCAATATCAAGCCCGCGAACTTCCTTGATATTGGCGGAGGCGCATCAGCTGAAGTGATGGCTAACGGGCTCGACATTGTCCTTAACGATCCAGATGTGCAGGCCGTGTTCGTAAATATTTTTGGCGGCATTACTTCATGTGATGCAGTGGCTAACGGAATTCTGCAGGCGGTTGACCAACTGGGCGAGCGTGTCACTAAACCGATTGTTGCCCGAATCGACGGTAATAACGCGGTCGAAGGCCGCGCGATTCTCAACAATGCAAACCACGAATTTATTGAACTGGTAGACACCATGGACTGAGCAGCGCGTCGGGTGGCTGAACTCGCAGCAGCTCGAAAGGGAGCGTAATCCGATGGCAATTTGGCTCAATGAAGATAGCAAAATTCTCGTTCAGGGAATGACCGGGTCCGAGGGCACAAAGCACACGCGCCGCATGGTCGAAAGTGGCGCAAAAGTTGTTGCGGGCGTAACTCCGGGCAAAGCTGGTGCCGACGTTGACGGAATCCCAGTGTTCAACGACGTCGCATCGGCGATTGCTGCAACAGGTGCGAATGTTTCGGTAATTTTTGTCCCACCCAAATTTGCTAAAGGTGCGGTCCAAGAAGCGGTTGACGCAAAAATGCCACTCTGCGTTGTAATCACGGAAGGCATTCCGGTTCACGACAGCGCTCAGTTCTACCAATACGCCGTGAACGCGGGAACCACCCGGATCATTGGGCCAAACTGCCCAGGAATCATTAGCCCGGGAAAGTCCAATGCAGGCATTATTCCCACTGACATCACTAAGCCGGGCCGAATCGGGCTGGTGTCAAAATCTGGAACTTTGACCTACCAAATGATGTACGAACTCCGCGATTTTGGCTTTTCCACCTGTGTCGGTATCGGTGGAGACCCAATTATTGGCA
>DEZY01000043.1:22785-23048 GCA_002365735.1 Actinobacteria bacterium UBA3120 | reverse complement strand
GGTGGAGACCCAATTATTGGCACGACTCACATTGATGCCCTGGAGGCTTTCCAAAACGATCCGGAAACGGATGCAATCGTGATGATTGGTGAAATTGGGGGAGACGCTGAAGAGCGCGCCGCGGCCTATATCAAAGAACATGTCACCAAGCCGGTTGTTGGTTATGTCGCAGGGTTCACCGCGCCAGAAGGCAAGACCATGGGTCACGCTGGAGCGATTGTCTCTGGATCCTCGGGAACCGCCGCCGCGAAAGCTGATGCACT
>DEZY01000043.1:12657-22580 GCA_002365735.1 Actinobacteria bacterium UBA3120 | reverse complement strand
CTTGTGAATCAGCCGGCGCCGCCAGAAAGACCGATGCCTGTTGATCAATTGGATGAAAATCCCGCTCGTTCTCGACTGAATTTGGGTATGGCTCGGGTGCGGCTTACTGAGGTTAAGAGCTCCGCGGCCGTGACTTCAATAACGTGGGCCATTCTTTATGTCCTGTCAGTAATTCTTGTAACCGTTTTTATAACGGCAATTGTTTTGCTACCGATCCTACTTTTTGGTGGCGACCGCCCGGCCAGCGTTAAAGGGTACCTTGATGCGATTACCTGGGGTTGGCTCGTACTTAATGGCGTGCCACCAAAACTGGGTCCAGCAACCATCACCTTGATTCCGTGGGGCCTTGCCGTGATTCCATGGGCGCTGCTTTTTCGGGCTGGTAGATCCTTTTCCGCCGGCACCGCCCGCGGGGTCCGCTGGTACATGATTGGCGGGTCGATCATGGTGATCATTTATGTAGCCGCAATTGCTGCCGCTGCGCGCTTCACCACTTCAGTCAATATTTCTTTTAGTGACTCGTGGGCGCTAATTGTGTCTGTATCCATGGGAGTCAGCGCTATTTTGATCGGGATTCTTCGTGGTGCATCTGTCCACTTCGGGGCGCGAACCCCACCTCTTATGCTTTTTGTTGTGCGCAGGGGAGCGGGCGTGGTCCTGGCACTGATGGGATCAGCGGCGATTTTGTTGGCGTTACGACTGCTTGTTAATTTTTATTCGGCAATGGATCTGTTTGTTGGTTTGAATCCAGGCTGGAGCGGAATTCTAGGGATCATCGCCTTATCCCTTGGATACCTGCCTGTTCTCGTGGTGTGGAGTGCCACCTACATTGTGGGTGCGGGATTCAGCATTGGACCCGACGTCATGGTCTCGCCTTTTATTCCCGTCACAGCACCTACGCAACTTCCTCCGTTCCCCCCACTCGTTGCGATCCCTGAAACGGCGGGCGCGCTGGCCTGGGCCTTGCCCGCGCTGGTCATCGTTATCGGCGTGCTGTGGGGAGCGGGAATTTCGAGGAGTTTGCGCAAAGAAAGTGCGCTCATTCGCATGCTGATGGGGTTTGCGATTGCGTTTGTGGGGTCTGTGATCTTCTATTGCTTGGCGTTACTATCCCTGGGCAACCTAGGTGATGTGCGCCTCGTTGCTTTGGGACCGGACCCATTGCTTTCGGCCTCTCTGTTGTGGATTTTGTTGGCTGTCGGAATTACTCCAACCGCGGTTCTACCGGCCAAAACGTTTACGCGGGTTCGGCGATCCAACATTTCAATAGTCCCGTTAGTTGACATTGATGAAACACGTGCGAAGCCATGAGTAGATATACGAATGGGGTTCGATTCAGTGCGGCGTTTGGATGGGCGCGTGCAGCTTTTGTGAAGAACTTTCTTTCGTTTATCGCGCTGTCCGTTGTAGTAATGATCTTGCAATTTGGTCAACAGTTCGCAGCGACACCATTCACGGAGACTTTCAGTCTCTGCATCGAAGCTAGTGGGACTGGAGAGACAATCGACTCGACTGCGGTTTCGAGTTGCTTTGAATCCGAGATGGGTCAGCTGCTTCTTGTCATTCTGATGGCGGCCGTTTTTGTTATTGCCTCGTTCTTGGCAACCGCCGGAGTTGTCCGGGGCGCTCTCTACGTCACCCTGGGGCGCAGAATTGGATTCGCCGATACCTTCACCGGACCCTACTTCGGGGCGTTCGTGCTCACCACGCTGCTCATTATGGTGACATTTGTCGCGGGATTATTCTTGTTCGTGCTTCCCGCAATCTTCGCTATTTTGCTTTTTCAGTTTGCACCCTTTTTCGCTTTGGATCGTGGGCTCTCTCCATTTCAAGCATTGAAATCAAGTGTGGGCTTAGTTCGTCTTCATTGGCCACTAGCCGCGTTGGTGACCGCTTATGTGTACCGGAGCCTGCAAGGCGAAACGGTGAACCCGGCCGCGTGAAGGCCAGAAGATCCGCCCGAATAGTCGTGCTGGCATCCGGCACTGGAACACTTTTTGAGGCGATACTGGATTCTGGGGTGGGAGCTGATGTGGTTGGCCTAGTGACGGATCAACCCAATGCTCGGGCAGTACACATTGCTCAGAGTCGAGAAATCGAGGTCCATAAAGTCTCACTCGGTGATTTTGATTCCCGGGAGTCTTGGGAGTCGGAGTTACTGGAACAGGTTGAGAACTTGGAACCGGATTTGATCGTTACCGCCGGGTTTATGCGGATTCTCAGTCCGGCGTTTGTTGACCATTTCCCTGACCAGATCGTCAACTCGCACCCCTCGCTGCTCCCGCGGTATCCAGGTGCTCATGCAGTGAGAGATGCCATCGAGGCACATGCCGCTGTTACCGGATGCACGATTCACTTTATTGATCATGGAGTGGACACGGGTGAAATAATTGCCCAGACACAGGTGAGAGTACAGCCGGGTGAAGGCGAAGCGGAGCTGCACGAAAGAATAAAGACGGTTGAACGCACGCTCCTTCCCCAAAGTGTTGAACAACTCCTCATTCGGCGTCTCGGGAAAGGACTTCAGTGACAATTCGGCCGATTAAACGGGCGCTAATCTCCGTTTACGATAAAAGTGGGGTCGTTGAGCTCGCGCGAGCATTAGCACAATTTGGGGTTGAGATCGTTTCGACGGGTAGTACGGCCGCGACCATTGAGGCCGTCGGGCTCGCCGTCACGCCAGTTACATCGGTCACGAACTTCCCAGAGTGCCTTGATGGACGTGTTAAGACTCTGCACCCGGCAATCCATGTGGGGCTGCTGGCAGATGTGCGCAACCCTGATCATGTCGCTCAATTGGAAGAGCTTGAGATCAAAGCATTTGATTTAGTTGTGGTTAACCTTTATCCGTTCACTGAAACCGTTGCCAACGGCGCCACAATTGATGAGTGCATTGAACAGGTCGATATCGGTGGGCCGGCCATGATTAGGGCATCGGCAAAAAATTACGCCAACGTAGCTGTCGTTGTGTCTCCTAGTAATTACCAAGAAGTCTTGACCGCGATTGAGTCGGGCGGCACAACGCTAGAGCAGCGCGTATTGCTGTCAGCCCAAGCATTCGCGCACACGGCAACGTACGACATTGCGGTAGCAACCTGGATGTCGACAGTAGCTTCGCCCGACGAGAGCGAATTCCCCCGTTGGCGAGGAGCGGCATGGACCCGAAGTGAGGTACTTCGTTACGGAGAGAATCCGCACCAAAGCGCTGCTTCCTACATTGGAGTCGGTCACGAAGTCGGCGTTGCAAACTCACAGCAGTTACATGGAAAACCCATGTCGTACAACAATTTTATTGACGCCGATGCGGCTCGCCGCGCCGCATTTGATTTCTTGGAGCCGGCCGTAGCAATTATTAAGCACGCAAATCCGTGCGGCATCGCTGTGGGTCTTGACATCGAACAGGCCTACCACAAAGCTCACGCCACAGATCCTGTCTCAGCATTCGGGGGAGTGGTTGCAGCGAATCGTCCTGTGACCAAAGAAATGGCAGAGTCGTTGTCAGGAGTTTTCACTGAGGTAATAATTGCTCCAGAGTTTGACGCTGAGGCTTTAAGCGTTCTCAAAGAGAAAGCGAATTTGCGGATTCTGGTTGTGCCAGGGCCGGGCCCGGGACGTCGCGTTGAGGCGCGCACAATCCCAGGTGGTCTTCTCGTCCAAAGTGTCGACACTGTGCACGACATCGGTGATAACCCAGCGAATTGGAATTTGGTGTGTGGAGATGCTGTTTCGGCGACCATCATGCTCGATCTGGAGTTTGCCTGGCGCGCCTGCCGTTCGGTTAAATCGAATGCAATTTTGCTGGCAAAAAACCTTGGTGCGGTGGGGATTGGCATGGGGCAGGTGAACCGTGTTGATTCGGCACATCTGGCGGTATCACGTGCTGGGGAACGAGCGGCTGGCTCGGTTGGCGCGTCAGATGCCTTCTTCCCGTTCGCTGACGGTTTACAAGTGCTACTTGACGCAGGGGTGAGCGCAGTAGTACAACCGGGGGGTTCCGTGCGCGACGAAGAAGTCATTGCTGCAGCCCAAGCCGCCGGCGTGCCCATGTACTTCACCGGAACACGTCATTTTTTCCACTAGCGTGCGGGGAGGCTCATGGCGATTGGCCCTAGTCCCAACTTTTGCGGCGTTTTTTGTTGGTGGACTTACTGCAATTCAATCGAGAGCGAACGGTTCATTAGCTGACGTCTTGGGGTCGGGGCTGCAAGCAGCGACACTCTCATTTGCAACGGGGCTCCTAATTACGACTTTCATCGTAGTTACCAGCAAAAGGCTGCGCCTGGGCGTGCGTACATTGATGGCTTCTGTTCGAAAGGCCGATCTGCGCATTTGGGAGTTGTTCGGCGGCTTCATTGGCGCGTTCTTTGTGCTGTCGCAGAGCGTGTCCGTTCCTGTTATTGGAGTGTCACTTTTTTCAGTCGCAGTTGTGTCGGGGCAAAGCTCGTCAGCTTTGATTGTGGACCGTCTTGGACTTGGCCCACACGGGCGTCAGCCAATGACGCGGTGGCGTGTTCTCTCGGCACTTATCGGGCTTAGTGCTGTATTTGTTGCTGTTTCCGGTGGAGTAGACCAAAGTCAGAGGCCATCAACTTGGCTCGTCATCATGTGCTTTGTTGCCGGAGTGGGGATTTCCATTCAACAAGCAATAAATGGACGCGTGTCAAAGGCTTCGGGGGAGCCCCTTGTCGCCGCGTGGTTCAACTTCATCACTGGTACATCTATTTTGCTAGTCGCGTTATTGCTGATGTCGATGGTGGGAGTCATTGATATTGCGGCTTTGCCGAGTGGTCCCGCGTGGCTCTATGTTGGCGGATTTGTCGGGGTAATTTTCATCGCGACAACCGCCTGGGTGGTCGGTAAGATTGGGGTTCTTCGATTGAGCCTGCTTGCCATCGCCGGCCAACTCGTTGGATCACTCTTGTTGGATCTATTTGTCAAAGGCGAGCTTGAGGGGTCACTGATTGCTGGTGTTTTGTTGGCTTTCGCCGCCGTGAGCGTTAATGCAATTCGCCGACCCATCAACAGAGCCATGGACTAAGAGTGTGAGCCCGTCGCGGTGAGCACTGGTCATGGGACAGGATANNCAGCGCAGTATCGCCGCGCGTTCATGAACGTTGATGGACCGCACCGTCAATGGATTGTTAATGCTGAGCATCGACTAATTGTCGATGCCATGCAAAGATTCGATACAAAAGATGGTGAGCGCTACCTAGTGGGACATGTCCGTCGAACACGCAAGGAACTGGCAGCGCATCCGGAGCTTTTTATTAGGGACTCACAAAAATAGTCGAGTTAAGCGGCGAACTTAAGTGACGATCTGGCACTCGGTCGGCGTGGCCGCTGCATAAGGCGCGCCCAATGCGCCACATTTATCGCTGTGCGCCAAGATGAAGCCATGATTCTTGACGGGAAAGCAACAGCAGCAGCGGTTAAGGCAGAGCTCCGGGTTCGGGTTGAGGCGCTGCAGACTCAGGGGATTGTTCCCGGGCTTGGCACAGTGCTCGTGGGAGATGACCCCGGCTCCCACGCCTACGTGGGGGGCAAGCACAAGGATTGTGCCGAAGTGGGCATCTCCTCTATTCGGATTGATCTGCCCTCTGATTCAACCCAAGCTCAAGTGGATGCGCAGATTGCTGAATTAAATGCCGATCCTGACGTTACCGGATACATCGTTCAACTTCCGCTGCCCAAGCACCTTGACTCCAATCGGGTTTTGGAACTCATGGATCCGGGAAAAGACGCTGACGGGCTGCACCCCATGAACCTAGGACGACTTGTCTTGGGAATTCCAGCGCCGCTGCCATGTACGCCGGCGGGAATTGTTGAATTATTGAGGCGCTACGAAGTTCCGATTAATGGGGCCCACGTGGTGGTAGTTGGTCGCGGAATTACCGTTGGTCGTCCATTGGGTCTGCTACTTACCCGCAAAAGCGAGAACGCGACTGTGACCTTGTGTCATACGGGAACGCAGGACCTTTCGGCCGAACTCAAGCGCGCCGACATCATTGTCGCGGCGGCTGGTGTCCCCGGAATTGTTAAGGCAGTGGACATTAAGCCCGGTGCCGCTGTTCTGGACGTGGGGATAACTCGTACGGATGCTGGCTTGGTGGGAGATGTCGCCCCCGACGTGATTGACGTCGCCGGTTTCCTCGCGCCAATGCCGGGCGGAACCGGACCCATGACAAGGGCCATGTTGTTGGCCAATGTCGTGGCGCGCGCCGAGGAATTAGCCAAAGGCTAAGTATTCAATGGCAAATTCACGTGAGGAAAATGTGCACCGGCTTCCGCGGTCGAGGTTTCGCGAATGGCCCATTTCTTTGGTACTGCTCGGGATCGCTTTGTCGATGATCTTTGTCGCCACCGACCATTTCCGGCGTGGCTCATTGGTGCTCGCCGTAAGCGTTGTGTTGGCAGCCTTCCTTCGACTATTCCTTCCCGAGAATCAAGCCGGCATGCTCGCAGTACGGTCAAAAAGCGTGGACGTGGCCATTTTGGCGGTACTGGGTGTGGGGTCGGCCATATTTGCCCTCTGGGTCCCTGCCCCGAACTGAAAAAGGTTCAAGCGAGACGGTATCTTGACGTCAAGATATTTTACTTTCAGCTCGTACATCCACGAAGGGGATAAATAATGGCTCGCTCTGGCAAAATCTCAGTGATTGGCGCAGGTTTCTACGGATCAACAACCGCATTGCGTCTCGCTGAATACGATATTTTTGACACGGTTGTATTAACCGATGTTGTTGACGGCAAAGCTGAAGGCCTCGCCCTCGACATGAACCAGTCACGGTGGATTGAAGGATTTGAAACGAAACTTGTTGGTCAGACTACCGGGATGGATGGCAGCGGATATGACACTATCGCGGGTTCGGAGATCGTCGTTATTACTGCTGGGCTGCCACGCAAGCCAGGCATGAGTCGCATGGATCTCATCGAAACTAATGCAAAGATTATGCGCGGGGTGTGCGAGAACATTGCTAAATTTGCACCCGACTGCATTGTGATCAATGTTGCCAATCCGCTAGATGAAATGACCGCACTCGCGCAACTTGTTACCAAGTTCCCCCATAATCGGGTGATAGGCCAAGCAGGAATGCTGGACACCGCACGCTTCTCACATTTCGTTGCAGAAGAACTCAACGTCCCGGTTGGATCGGTAACCACTCTGACCCTTGGCTCACACGGCGACACCATGGTGCCGGTTGCCTCAGCCTGTAGCGTTGATGGAAAGCCACTTCGTGACCTGCTCTCTGAGGAACAAATCGCAGACCTTGTTGTGCGCACGCGTAATGGTGGAGCAGAAATCGTGGCATTGCTGAAGACCGGCTCGGCCTACTACGCACCTTCTGCTGCGGCTGCTCGCATGGCACGTGCTGTCCATGAAAATTCCGGAAAGGTCATGCCGGTGTGCGCCTGGGTTGATGGTGAGTACGGTCTTTCCGGTGCCTATCTTGGGGTCGAAGCTGAAATTGGCACGGAGGGCATCAACCGAATCGTGGAAACCCCACTCACCGACGCGGAGAAAGCACTTCTCGTTGAAGCCTACGAAGCGGTTAAGGCCAAGCAGGCCGACGTTTCAGCCCTCTAATCACACATTTCATTTAAATCTGCATTTTAAGGAGTAATTCACATGTCACAAAAAATCAAGGTTGCCAATCCCGTCGTTGAACTCGACGGCGACGAAATGACCCGCATCATCTGGCACTTCATTAAAGCGGAACTGATTGAGAAATACCTTGATATTGACCTGAAGTATTACGACTTGTCCATGGAAAATCGAGACGCAACCGACGACCAGGTCACCATCGATTCAGCACACGCAATTCAAAAATACGGGGTGGGTGTGAAGTGTGCGACGATCACACCGGATGAAGCCCGCGTTGAAGAATTTGGGTTGAAGAAAATGTGGAAGTCACCTAACGGCACGATCCGCAACATTCTTGGCGGCGTTATTTTCCGGGAGCCAATCATTATTTCTAATATTCCCCGTTTGGTACCCGGTTGGACCAAGCCAGTAATTGTTGGCCGCCACGCATTCGGTGATCAATACAAGGCAACGGATTTCAAGGTGCCGAGTGCGGGAACTCTCACCATGACCTTCACACCAACTGACGGCACCGAGCCAATGGAATTCAATATTTTTGACTTCCCTGCCAGCGGGGTGGCGATGGGTATGTACAACTTGGATGAGTCGATCCGCGACTTTGCTCGCGCATCGATGCGCTACGGACTGAACCGTGGCTACCCGGTCTACCTGTCGACAAAGAACACGATTCTTAAAGCCTATGACGGTCAGTTCAAAGATATTTTCGCGGACGTCTTCGAAAATGAATTCAAGGCGGAGTTTGAAAAAGCTGGGATCACCTATGAACACCGGCTGATTGATGACATGGTGGCCGCCGCCATGAAGTGGGAAGGTGGATACGTCTGGGCGTGTAAGAACTACGACGGCGACGTGCAGTCTGACACAGTTGCTCAAGGCTTCGGCTCACTTGGCCTGATGACCAGCGTGCTCATGACGCCCGACGGTAAAACTGTTGAAGCAGAAGCAGCCCATGGAACTGTGACCCGGCACTATCGTCAACACCAGCAGGGCAAGCCAACTTCCACCAACCCAATTGCATCGATTTTCGCCTGGACTCGTGGACTTGAGCACCGCGGTGTTCTTGACAGCACCCCACAAGTCAGTGAATTTGCTCGTGCACTTGAGCGGGTCTGTATTGAAACCGTTGAAGCAGGAGATATGACCAAGGACCTAGCGATGCTGGTTGGCCCCGAGCAAAAGTGGCTTACCACCCAAGATTTCTTGGGCGCAATTGATGCACGCCTTCAGGGAGCGATGAAATAGGGGCGCTAAAACAAGCCAAGACCGGGCAAACTGCTGGCCCAGGCTCAATCAGCGGCCCTGCAACCTATTGTTAGGTGCGTGAGTGAGATCTGGGTAAACCTTGGGGTTGTCCTACTGTTTGTGCTCGTTGGTGGATTTTTTTCAGCGGCGGAGCTGGCTCTTGTCTCAGTTCGTGAAAGCCAGGTCGCACGTTTGGCTGAAAATTCGAAGCGAGGGCGCACTCTTGCTGGCTTGACCAAGGATCCGAATCGTTTCTTGGCAACAGTTCAGGTGGGGGTGACTCTCGCTGGCTTTATATCCGCCGGTTTCGGCGCGGCGACAATTGCCCCAGAGCTCGCTGTTCCATTAGAAAACCTGGGATTAAGCGCTGCCGCAGCCAACACCGTTGCTTTTATTGGGATCACGGTGATCATCGCCTACATTTCCCTCGTACTGGGCGAATTGGTACCCAAGCGAATTGCCTTACAACGGGTCGAACAGGTTGCGCTCTTTGTCGCAGGTCCGATCGAGTTCACTTCTAAAATGACGAGGCCTTTTATCGCGGCCTTGAGCGGATCGACAAATGTGATCGTTCGGTTATTCGGGATTGACCCTAAAGCAGCCAAAGAGCAGATGAGCGGTGAGGAACTCCGCGATCTGGTCGCAGCGCATGAGGATCTTAGTGTTGAAGAGCGAGAAATGATTGACGACATTTTTGCAGCGGGAGAGCGAGAGTTGCGTGAAGTCATGATGCCACGCACTGAAGTTTCATTCCTTGATGCATCGCTCTCGGTCTCCAAAGCGATTCGATTGATTTCTGATCAACCGCACTCCCGCTATCCGGTGATTCGCGGTTCAGCAGATGAAGTGATCGGATTCGTGCACATTCGGGATTTACTCGACCCAGATCTTGAAGACCCAAGTATTCAGGTCGGAAAACTCGTCCGTGAAGTGTTGAGCTTTCCGGCCAGTAAAGAGGTACTCGCCACCCTTAATGAAATGCGGCGGCTTCGCGCTCATGTAGCCATGGTCCAAGATGAATACGGCGGTACGGCGGGTCTGGTGACCATGGAGGATCTGGTTGAAGAACTGATCGGTG
>DEZY01000043.1:8072-12497 GCA_002365735.1 Actinobacteria bacterium UBA3120 | reverse complement strand
AGAACTGATCGGTGATATCAAAGACGAGTACGACGTTGAAGCCCCAACTCGTGAGCCGAGTCCCATGGGTGAAGTCACCGTGGACGGATTGCTCAATCGCGATGACTTTGAGGACCAAACTTCTATTGAACTTCCCGAGGGCCCATTTGAAACAATCGCGGGATTTATCGTTTCTCAATTGGGGCAGTTGCCTCAGGTCGGTGACAGGATCGATTTAGGTAGCCATGAATGTGAAGTTATTGAACTTGATGGCCGTCGGGTCGCCAGAGTGCGGGTGGTGGCCCGCGAAATAATCGGTGAGGAACAATACGACCGTGACCTCTAGTAGCCAAAAGCCCAGAATTTTTTCTGGCATCCAGCCCACAGCGGACTCGTTTCATATCGGTAACCTGCTGGGTGCCTTGCGTGAATGGGTGAAGCTTCAACAGAGCCATGATTCATTCTTCTGTGTGGTGGATCAGCACGCAATCACGGTTGATCAAGATCCTGAGATTCTGCGCAAGCGCACCCTCGTGTCGTTCGCCCAGCTGCTCGCTATTGGCCTTGACCCAGAAAAATGCACGGTATTTGCACAAAGTCAGGTCGCGGCCCACAGCCAGCTGTCCTGGGTGCTGCAGTGTCAAACAGGATTTGGCGAAGCGAGCCGCATGACCCAGTTTAAGGACAAGAGCTCAAAGGCGGGCAATGATCGTTCAAC
Source organism: Actinobacteria bacterium UBA3120 (assembly GCA_002365735.1). GTDB lineage: Bacteria > Actinomycetota > Actinomycetes > S36-B12 > S36-B12 > UBA4592. The sequence continues at coordinate 11,800 of DEZY01000043.1, read as the reverse complement.
GGTTGGCCTGTTCACCTACCCAATTTTGCAGGCAGCCGATATTTTGCTGTACCAGGCAAATGGAGTACCCGTAGGTGAAGATCAAAGACAGCACCTTGAACTAACTCGTGACTTGGCGCAACGGTTTAATTCCAAATTTGGAGAAACATTCGCTGTTCCCGAAGTGTTGGTGGTCAAAGAAACCAGTCGGATTGTTGACTTGCAGGACCCGAGCGCGAAAATGAGCAAATCCAGCCCGAGTGGTTGTGTGTTTCTCCTCGATGAAAACAAGGCGGCGGAAAAGAAGATTAAGAGTGCAGTTACCGACTCGGACGCGGTGGTGCGCTTTGACGAGTTGAATAAGCCGGGAGTTTCGAATCTGCTGGCATTACAACAAGCGATTAACAACACGTCACTAGAAGCGCTCGAGTCAGAATATGCCGGTCGTGGATATGGAGATTTAAAAAGGGATACTAGTGAAATCGTTCTTTCAGTTATCCAGCCAATTCGTACTAGAGTCGATGAGTTACTCACCGACCCAGCAGAGCTCCAATCCCTCATGAGCAAGGGCGCCCAAAAAGCCCGAGATGCTGCGGCGCCGACGTTGGATTTGGTGTACGAAAGAATTGGTTTCCCGGCTAGCCCTCGAGGCTAATTTTGCCTTTTTTTGTTAAACGACCGCGGTTCTTGCGCTGGGTGAAAGCAGACCGGATTCCATAAAGAGTGAAACCGATTATGGCCGAAAATAGCAGCATCCAACCGATTGCTAATCCATCAAGACCTGAACCTGCGGTGGCTGTTTTTGTCTGGTCGGCGGCAAACCCCCGAACGACTATGGGGTCTGCGGTAGCAGCCCCTTGGCTAATGGATGCCGAGCTCTGCGCTGGGAGCGTGTTTTGTCCAAGAACCCCCACTGGCGTGACGGTGCCACCATTTGCAAAGGCCCAACTCAGGAGCTTTTCAGCGGCATCAGCGCTCGCCTCCTTGATCCCCATGAGCGAAACAATGTAGGTGGTGCCCTTGCGTTTCGCCACGCCGATAAAAGTGCGCCCCGCATTGGTGGTATAGCCGGTCTTTAGGCCGATTGTCCCTGTGAAGTTGCCCAGTAACATTCGGTTCTGGGTGTAGACAGTCTTAGATTTTTTCTTATTGGGGAACTTGTATTTCTTGCTGCCAACCACCTCGCGCAAATAAGGCAAATCCAAGGCGGATCGGCCAATTGTGGCTAGGTCGTAGGCGCTGGAAACCTGCCCCGGGGAATCGAGTCCACTGGGGTTCTTGGCAACGGTATCAAAAGCACCGAGTGAATCGGCGACCTGATTCATCTGGTTCAGGGTGGACTTCAGACCCCCGGCGCCTTGGGCCAAGGCCATCGCGGCGTCATTTGCACTGGGCAGTAGTAGTGCATAAAAAAGGTCGTTGGCGCTGTACGTGCGGCCGCGCACCAGTCCAACTTTGCTGCCGTAGGTGTTTACCGCGCGCTTTTTGGCTTTGATGGGAGTCGTGGGATCCAATTGTGGCATCAAAGTAAGCGCGGTCAAAGTTTTCAAGGTGCTCGCGGGTGCTCGCAATACGTGCGGGCCTTTGGCTGCCAAGATTTCACCGGTGTCAGCGTTGGCCACCACCCAGGTTTTAGCCCGGACAGCCGGCAGCGGATCAGAACCCACACCGAGCGACACGATTTTGCCTTTTCCGGTCAGAAGGTCACCACCCACCGTGGTCTCCCCTGGTGCGGCGTGAGCCGGGACTAGGCCCAGGGTCAGACACGCTGCCAGCGCGCTCACCCACACTGCGCCTAGCGGCCGGCGGAATCTGTACTGCATAACGGCATAATGCTACCCACAACTCAGCAGTTAAATACCCAGACACCCGGGCAGGCGGAGCCCGCAGGTGTTGTCCTCGTCACACTTTGACTAACCCAGGGAAAGTTGGACTAGATTCGGGCAGTACCCACTATCGGAAAGGCACCCCGTGTCCGTTACATCAATGTCTGAAGAATTGCCTGCTAGCACGCCAACGCGCTTGCTGATTGGGGGAGAGTGGATCACTACGGCGGCGGGGCTCGATGTGATCAATCCCGCTTCCTATGGAACTTTGGCCACAATCGGCGACGCCGGGGTAGCCGAGGGGATCCAAGCCGTTGACGCAGCCCATCAAGCATTTCAGACCTGGTCGTTGACCCCCGCACGAGTCCGCGCGGAAATTCTGCGAAGAGCCTTTGACATTATGACCGCAGAAATTGATGACTGCGCCAGGCTCATTGCGCTCGAGAATGGCAAGGCGTGGCGTGATGCCAAAGGAGAAGCGCTCTACGCGGCTGAGTTTTTCCGTTGGTTCTCGGAGGAAGCACCCCGGGTTGAAGGCGGTTTCCGCTATGCCCCCAACCGCGATAAAACGATTATCACCGATTACCGCCCGATGGGCGTTGCTTACATGGTTACCCCGTGGAATTTTCCGGCCGCCATGATTACCCGTAAGTTGGGGCCGGCATTGGCGGCAGGTTGTACGGCGGTGATCAAGCCCCCGGGCGAGACTCCATTGACCGCGCTTTGGATTGGTGAAATCCTTGAACGCGCAGGCGCACCTGCCGGGGTTGTCAACATTGTGACAACCTCTCAATCAGGTGAAGTGTCACGTGCAATCTTGGCTGACCCGCGGGTCGCCACCTTGTCATTCACCGGATCAACCTACGTGGGAAAGCTGCTGTTGAAGCAAACCGCTGAGCGCGTTCTGCCGAGTTCAATGGAGTTAGGTGGGAATGCCCCGTTCCTTGTGCTTGAAGGGTCCAATGTTGATCAGGCTGTTGACGGTGCCATGGTCGCAAAAATGCGTAATGGTGGCTCCGCGTGCACGGCGGCAAATCGGTTCTACATCCATGAGTCCATTAGCGGGGAGTTCGCGGACAAGTTTGAAGCGGCATTGCGCGGACTCAAGATTGGTCCTGGAATTGATGAAAGTAATGAGCTCGGTGCCATGGTGAGTGATAAGGAGCGCGACAAAATTTTGGAACTGGTTGGCGAAGCAGAAAACGAGGGAGCTCAGGTCACAGAAGCGGGTACGGCACCGACAACGGGCGCATTTGTTGCACCTCGAATTGTGCGCGGGATTGAACACGGCTCGGTGCTCACCCGCAATGAAATATTTGGTCCGGTTGCCCCAATTGTTTCGGTATCAAGTACTGATGAAGCAGTGGACATGGCCAATGACACCGAATACGGCCTGATGTCGTATGTCTTTGCGAAAGACAACGGCGAGGGCATCGCAGTAGCTCGTCGCATGGAGTCCGGCATGGTCGCCATCAATCGGGGAATTGCTTCTGACCCGGCCGCACCCTTTGGTGGAATGAAGGAATCAGGACTTGGCCGTGAAGGTGGTTTTGCCGGTATCCACGAGTTCCTTGAAACCCAGTACTTCGCGGTCGACGTGTAGTAATGACGGATAGATATATGGATATTCTGTGACGGAGGTCTCATGGTTTAGGGGTGCACGCTTGCGGACACCCAACTATTGTGTGGCTCACACGAAGTCGAGAGGAATTGCGCGTTGAGCACAGTTACGAGCAACGATCAGCAAGGCGACGCCACACCAGGCAAGCGAGCCGATATCAAGGCCCGCACGCTACGCACAGACCGCTGGTGGATTCAGCCGGCCATAATCGTCGGGGCCCTGATTGCCTTCATCATCTATTCGACTTGGCGGGCTTTTGAGAACGCGTACTACTACTCCGAGCCCCTCATCTCCCCGTTCTA
>DEZY01000043.1:0-7841 GCA_002365735.1 Actinobacteria bacterium UBA3120 | reverse complement strand
TCATGGTGGATCCTGTCGCCGGCCCTGATTATTTTGGTGTTTCCGCTGGGCTTCCGCATGACGTGTTACTACTATCGCAAGTCGTATTACCGCTCGTTTTGGCTCTCACCGCCGGCTTGTGCGGTGAGTGATTCGCACAAACGCTATACCGGGGAGACCCGCGCACCGCTCATCCTGCAAAACAGCCATCGTTGGTTCTTCTTCGCCGGCCTCGTTTTCAACGTCATCCTCACCTACGATGCGCTCATCGCCTTTCGCAACAGTGAAGGCCAGTGGGGGCACATGAGTGTCGGTACGGTGGTACTGCTGGCCAACGCGACTTTCCTCTGGATGTATTCGCTCTCATGTCACACTGCCCGACATGTGGTGGGTGGACGCTTGAAGCATTTCTCGGCCCATCCGATTCGGTATCGGGCCTGGACGTACATGTCCAAACTTAATGCCAAGCATCCACGATATGCGTGGATTTCCCTCGTGGGTGTGGCGATGACTGATCTGTACGTGCGCCAAGTGGCATCGGGCGCCATCACTAACTTTTACTTCTTTTAAGAACTTCTTCTCAGACACGAAGGGATCTCTTTTCATGACAGACATTGAGCGCTACACATACGATGTCGTGGTGATCGGGGCCGGCGGGGCCGGACTACGAGCTGCGATTGAATCACGTGAGCAGGGCAAGAGCACCGCGGTGATCAGCAAGTCGCTGTTAGGCAAGGCGCACACGGTGATGGCCGAAGGCGGTATTGCCGCATCGATGGCCAATGTCAATAGCAAGGACAACTGGCAGGTGCATTTTTGTGACACCATGCGGGGTGGAAAGTTCCTCAACCACTACCGGATGGCCGAGCTTCATGCCAAGGAAGCGCCGCAACGAGTCTGGGAGCTTGAGTCGTGGGGGGCGCTTTTCGACCGAACACCGGAAGGCAAGATTAGCCAACGAAACTTTGGCGGGCACGAGTATCCGAGACTGGCCCACGTAGGGGACCGCACCGGCCTTGAATTGATTCGCACCTTGCAACAAAAAATTGTTGGGCTGCAGCAGGAGGACAAGAAGATCAGCGACGACTACGAGTCGCGTCTGAGGGTATTCGCCGAGTGCACGATCACGGACATCCTGCTCGCCGGTGAAGGGGAGGATCGTCGGGTTGCCGGGGCGTTCGGCTACTGGCGCGATACTGGCAAATTTGTGTTGTTCGAAGCACCCACGGTGATCATCGCTACTGGTGGAATTGGCAGGTCGTTCAAGGTTTCGAGCAACTCATGGGAGTACACCGGTGATGGCCACGCGCTCGCACTGCGATCGGGCGGGTCGTTGGTGAATATGGAATTCATCCAGTTCCATCCCACGGGGATGGTGTGGCCACCGAGTGTCAAGGGACTGCTCGTTACCGAGTCCGTCCGCGGTGATGGCGGGGTGCTGACCAATTCCGAAGGTCGCCGCTTCATGTTCGATTACATTCCCGATGTCTTTAAGGAGCAGTACGCCAAGACCGAGGAAGAGGCCGACGGTTGGTATACCGACCCGGAAAACAATAAACGGCCACCAGAGTTGCTACCGCGCGACGAGGTTTCCCGATCAATCATGGCTGAGGTCAAAGCGGGCCGCGGCTCCCCACACGGTGGGGTGTTCCTTGATGTGTCCAAGCGGCTTCCTGCCGAAACGATCAAGGAAAAGCTGCCGTCAATGTGGCATCAGTTTAAAGAACTTGCCGACGTTGATATCACTTTGGAGTCCATGGAAGTCGGACCGACCTGCCATTACGTCATGGGTGGAGTCGAGGTCGATCCGGACACAGCAGCTGCGGACGGCGTGCCGGGTCTGTTCTGTGCCGGCGAGGCAGCAGGCGGTCTGCACGGTTCCAACCGACTGGGTGGTAACTCGTTGTCGGACTTGCTGGTCTTCGGGCGCCGGGCTGGTATCGGCGCAGTTGACTATCTCAATGAACTCGATGAGGCTGGGGCGATCCGCCCATCGGTTAGTGAGCAGGAATTGGACGCTGCGGTGGCAGTAGCATTGGCGCCTTTTAGCCAAACCGAAGGTGAGAATCCCTATACGGTTCAACAGGATCTGCAGGAGGTGATGGCCGATCTGGTCGGCATTATTCGAACCGGAGACGAAATGCGAAGTGCACTAGATCGCCTAGCGGAATTGCGGGAACGTGTAGCAAATGTGGCAGTGATGGGCGGACGCGAGTACAACCCTGGCTGGCATTTGGCCCTGGACCTGCACCATCAAATGCTGGTATCTGAATGCGTGGCTAAGTCTGCCTTGGCTCGCGAGGAGTCGCGCGGGGGTCACACTCGCAACGACTTCCAAGGCATGGATCCGAATTGGCGGATGGTCAACCTGATCTGCCGACTAGGCAGTGACGAGGTCGACGTGACCAAACAGGATTTGCCGTGGATGTCCGACGAACTGATCTCGCTCTTCCAGGTCAGTGAGCTCAGCAAGTACATGACCGAAGTCGAACTCAGCCGAGTGCCCGAAGGAGTGGCGTAGCCATGGGATTAAAACGTAATTTCCGCGTGTGGCGCGGCAACAGTGAGGGCGAGGGTGCTCTTGCGGACTACGAAGTTGATGTGCTCGAGGGCGAGGTTGTACTCGACGTTATCTTCCGAATTCAGGCGACGCAGGCGACGGACCTTGCTGTGCGATGGAATTGTAAGGCGGGGAAGTGTGGTTCGTGCAGCGTTGAGATCAATGGGAAACCCACCCTAATGTGCATGACCCGGATGAACACTTTCGAGGAGAACGAAACCATCACGGTGACACCTCTTCGGACCTTCCCCGTCACACGTGATTTGGTCACCGACGTCTCCTTTAACTACGCCAAGGCTCGCGAAGTCCCGGCGTTCACTCCACCTGTTGGCTTGGAGCCCGGCGATTACCGCATGTCGCAGGAAGATGTCTCTCGCAGCCAGGAGTTTCGCAAGTGCATTGAATGCTTCCTGTGCCAGGACACCTGTCACGTAATTCGCGACCACGAGGAGAACAAGACGAACTTCGCTGGACCGCGCGTCCTGATGCGCGTCGCCGAACTCGAAATGCACCCACTGGACACCCTTGATCGCACCCGGATGGCGCAAGAAGAGCTGGGCTTGGGCTACTGCAACATCACCAAATGCTGCACGGAGTCATGTCCTGAGCACATAAAGATCACGGATAACGCGTTGATTCCACTCAAGGAGCGGGTGGTTGACGTTAAGTACGACCCGGTCAAGTGGCTCGGCAACAAGATCCGGGTGCGGAGCAGCAAAGACTGATTTCTTTGTTGGGGGAACAAAGTCAACGTTGATGCATACAGGTTTTGTCAGTAGCCCATGGCTGCCGCGGATACCTTCGGTCCAACTGGCGGGGCACCCGTGCGTTCTGCCACGACGTCGGTGGCAAAAAAGATCGCGGGTCGTAGACTCAGACCATGGCAGCCGAGCGCGTGAGTGAATCAGGGTTTGACATTAAACCGGTCTATGACAGCGCAGACTTAGCCGATTTTGATGAGGGATACCAGTTAGCCGAGCCAGGAGTGTTCCCCTACACGCGCGGGGTGTATCCCAGCATGTACACGGGCCGACCATGGACCATGAGGCAATACGCCGGTTTTGGTACGGCGGCTGAATCCAATGAGCGCTACCGGCAACTTCTTGCAGCGGGTACGACCGGTCTTTCTGTTGCATTTGATTTACCGACCCAAATGGGCATGGACTCTGATAGCGCCCTTGCGCACGGAGAGGTGGGCAAAGTCGGTGTTGCGATTGACTCGATGGAAGACATGCGCACCCTGTTCAACGACATTCCCCTTGATCAGGTCTCAACATCCATGACGATCAATGCGCCTGCTGCGATTTTGTTGCTCATGTATCAATTGGTTGCAGAAGAAAATGGAATTGATGCAAGCACACTCAATGGCACGATTCAAAACGATATTTTGAAGGAGTACATTGCTCGCGGCACATATATTTACCCGCCGCAAGAGTCATTACGTTTGATCACGGATATTTTTTCCTACTGTAAAGCGGAGCTTCCCAACTGGAACACGATTTCAATCTCCGGCTATCACATGGCTGAAGCCGGAGCTAACCCTGCGCAAGAAATTGCATTCACTCTTTCTAATGGCAAGGCCTATGTGCAAGCGGCTATTGATGCGGGTCTTGATGTAGACGACTTTGCACCGCGCTTGGCTTTCTTTTTTGTCTCGCGCACGAGCTTTTTGGAGGAAGTCGCAAAGTTTCGTGCAGCCAGAAGGATGTGGGCACGAATAATGCGTGATGAGTTTGGCGCCAAAAACCCCAAGTCACACATGCTCCGCTTCCACACTCAAACTGCCGGTGTTCAGCTCACTGCGCAACAACCCGAAGTGAACCTCGTTCGGGTTGCTGTGCAAGGACTTGCAGCTGTTCTTGGGGGCACCCAGTCACTTCACACAAATAGTTTTGATGAAGCTATTGCCCTGCCTACCGAAAAGGCTGCGCGCCTTGCTTTGCGAACCCAGCAGGTGCTCGCTTACGAAACCGACGTTACGACCACTGTAGATCCGTTTGCGGGATCTTATGTTGTGGAGAGTCTCACAGACGAAGTGGAAGCAAAAGCGCTGGAACTCATGGAACAAGTTGATCTTCGTGGCGGTGCCGTAGCCGCAATCGAGCAGGGATTCCAGAAAATGGAAATTGAAAACACTGCTTATGCGATCTCTCAACAGATTGATTCGGGTGAGAGAATCGTGGTCGGTGTGAATAAATACACGGTCAGCGAAGAGGAGCATTACGAGCCACTTCGGGTTAATCCCGCAATCGAGGCCGAGCAATGTGAACGACTGTCGACTTTACGTGCGGCTCGCGACAATGCACGGGTGTCCGAACTCTTAGCCAAGATTACTGAAGCGGCGCGAGGGGATGCCAATTTGTTGTACCCCATGAAAGAAGCTTTGAAGGCCAAAGCAACGGTCGGTGAAGTATCTGATGCGTTGCGGGCAGTCTGGGGCAAGTATCAGCCGAACGAATTCTTTTAATTAACGAGTTCGCAGAATGACAAACTGAAACCGGCCTTCGACAAAATAAGATTTGCTGTACATGAAGGGTTTTCCATCTTTATCAAAATGAACTTGATCAAGTAAGAGAAAGAGGCCTTGCTCCGGCTTTTGCGGCCCCCAAGCTATTTCTTGTGAGGAGACGGCATGTAGTTCGGCTATAGCGCGAGCTGGAGTGATGCCGATTGTTTCAAATACTTTGAATACTGAGCCCTGCCCCATTCTTTCGAGCATTTGTGCGTCGAGTGTTTTAATCGGAATTACGTCATATGAATATGCGACAACCTCGCCGTCCGCGAAGACAGCGCGTTGCAGGTCAAGGACCTGTTCTCCAGCCATCAAATCTAGGCGGGCGCTCTCATGCTCGCTGGCGGCTCTTGTTTCACCTTTGTGGCGCTCCATTGAGGGTTCGAAGCCCATTTCGCGGATGGTTTCGGTAATTGATCTTAATTCCTGGATCCCTGCCTTTATTTCAGTTCCGAAATCCGAAACGAATGTCCCTGATCCATGGCGAACATCTACGAGGCCTTGTGACTCCAAGAGCTTGATCGCAGTCCGTACGGTGACACGTGAGACCCCGTAGTCAAGGGCGATTTCTGTCTCGCTTGGTAGGCGGGCCCCTGGAGAAAATTCACCCTGCATGATTCGTGAACGAAGGTGCTTGGCGACCTGGCGGCCGAGGCTGCCGGACTCGCTGGGCGCATTCAATGCCGAGCGGTTGGACCCAGTGCGATCAGAGATTGACACCGGCGCATCATCTCGCACCTTGGGGAGATTTTGCACAGGGGGATCTGTTGCGGGTCTCGTTTCGGTATCAAATGCCTGGGATTTGGGCGTTGGGGTTGACATACCAGAGCCACCGATCTAATTTAGGTTGAGTTGTAGGACGACTTACGTCATAGGAGTGATGAGTGACCGAAATACAGGCAGTTCGCTGGGACAAAGAAACCCTGGTCCTATTGGACCAAACGAAGCTACCCGGCGAGGAAGTTGATTTTGTCGCTCACACGGTTGACGAAGTTGTAGATGCGGTGAATCGGCTAGTGGTCCGAGGGGCTCCGGCGCTTGGCGCTGTCGGGGCATTCGGGGTCGTCGTTGCGTTGGACCAAGGTGTACGTGAATCCTGGACCGCCGAGCAGCTCAGCCAGCAGATTCTTCGGGTCCGTAACGCACGCCCAACAGCGGTGAATCTAGCGTGGGGTGTAGATCGGGTTCAACCATTTGCGGAGCACGGACGCGATGAGGTGCTTTCGCACGCACATCAAATAGTTGTTGAAGACACTGCAGCCAACCGTAAATTATCTGAACTGGGGGCAGACTGGATTCTCCAACGTACAGGCGTGAGTAAATTACGAGTTCTCACACACTGCAACACTGGGGCTCTTGCTACAACAGGTTGGGGGACGGCCCTTGGGGTCATTAGAGAATTACACGAGCGGGGAGCGCTGGAAGTCGTCTATGTGGACGAAACCAGGCCCTTGCTGCAGGGAGCACGCCTCACCGCCTGGGAGCTAGAACGTGAAGGGATTGATTACCGGGTTCAAGCCGATGGCGCTGCTGCGTCAACTATTTTGCGCGGACTGGTTGACTTTGCCATCATTGGTGCGGATCGGATCGCTCGAAACGGAGATTCGGCCAACAAGATCGGATCAGTAGGTGTTGCTTTGGCCTGCCAAGCCGCCGGAATCCCATTTATGGTCGCTGCCCCGTCATCCACTGTGGACCTTGATACGGCAAGTGGCGAGGAAATCGAGATCGAATTACGCGATGGCGCCGAAGTCACTGAACTCGCTGGAGTGAGCATCGCTCCGGTGGGCGCCCAAGGGTTTAATCCGGCATTTGACGTCACGCCCGCCAAGTACATCTCTGCTATCGTCACCGAAAAATGTGTTGTCGAGCCGAAAGACTCACCCGATGTCAGTGCGCTAGTTCACGGAGGTAGCAAATGAGCGGTGTCATGGAGATACCTGAAGCGCTGCAGCAGCTGGTGGATCGCAGTAATTTAATCGGTGACGATATGTCCTTAGTCGTGTATGGCGGCGGCAACACTTCATCTAAGGGTCAGGTCAAAGATCATCTTGGACGAGTGCAAGAAGTTATGTGGGTCAAGGGATCTGGCGCAGATATGCGCGGTTCAATAGTTAGCGACTATCCCGGATTGCGACTGAGTGAACTCGTTGCGCTGAGGGACCTCGATGAACTCACCGACGAGCAGATGACCGATTTCGTGACTCGGGCGCTCATGGACCCAAGCTCGCGCCGACCCTCAATTGAGACGCTGCTCCATGCGTTTCTGCCCTTTAAGCATATTGATCATGTCCACGCGGATGCAATTTGTGCGTTAACAAATCACGCAGATGGGAAGCGCATCACGGCCGAAGCGTTAGGCGAAGGATTCGCCTACGTTGACTGGATGCGGCCAGGTTTTGAACTCAGCAAGATTGTGGGTGACCTTGCCAATTATGACGGAGTGGTGCTGGCCCATCATGGACTTGTCAATTGGGCCGAAGACTCAGACGCATGCTTAGCGCGCACGCGGGAAATTGTTGCTCAGGCACAGAACTTTGTAAGCGAGTACAAAATTCCAGCGGGACCACCTGCTAGGCATGACGATCTTGATCCGACTGAAATTAGAACATTGCTCTTGCGGTTGCGGGGGTCGGTCTCGCGTGAACAACATCGAATTGTGCGAGTGGACGAACGACTGCGTGATGTTGCCGATCACCCAAAACTTGATGCAATAGTGGCGGGCTCGGTCTCGAGCGCGGATCACATGCTACGGATTAAGCCACTTTCGTTGGCATTATCAGATCAAGC